>DATEQI010000001.1:0-4857 GCA_035272805.1 Alphaproteobacteria bacterium
ATGGGCGGCTATATCGCGGGCTCGGCCGCCCTCGTGGATGCCGTGCGCAGCTACGCGGCGGGCTTCATCTTCACGACGGCGCTGCCGCCGCACATCGCGGCGGGCGCGCTCGCCAGCGTGCGGCACCTCAGGGCAAGCGAGCTCGAGCGCGCGCGGCACCAGGAGCGCGTGGCCAGCTTGAAGCGCCGCCTGGCCGAGGCCGGGCTGCCCGTCATGCGGACGGAGAGCCACATCGTGCCGCTCGTTGTCGGCGATGCGCACCTCTGCAAGGCGGCGTGCGACGCGCTGCTCGAGCGCCACGGCATCTACGTGCAGCCGATCAACTACCCGACCGTCCCGCGCGGAAGCGAGCGCTTGCGCTTGACGCCCAGCCCGCTTCATACGGATGCGCACATGGACCGGCTTTTGGCGGCACTCCTCGACGTCTGGCAGCGTCTCGGATTGAGGCGCGCCGCCTGAGCGGGCGCGCCGCCCGACGGCGCTTTCACTTGTGGACATCGCCTCCCCGCGGCACTATATCTTCTGGTGCACGCGGGAGTTTCGACTCATGTATCGCGACAAGACGCTCATCCCCACCGAGGCGATCCGGCTTGCAGCACTCGGCATGCTCAGCGAGGGCCCGGAGCGCTACGGCGACCTCGCGGCGGCGGTGCGTCACTTCGCGAGCCGCGTCATGGGTCCTTCCCTCGACATTCTCGGCACCTCGATCGAGCTCCTGCGGCTGGAGGGGCTGGTCGAGCCGGTGACGGGCGGCGACATTGCCGACAACGCGCTGCTGCGCATCACCGAGCCGGGCCGCGCCGAGCTCGCCACCCTGCTCAAGAGCCGCGTGCGCTCCCCCGTCGACGACCTCAACAAGCTCGTCGTGGCGCTCAAGATGCGCTTCTTCCATCTCCTCGGCGAGGGCGAGAAACGCGAGCAGCTCGACCTCCTGATCGAATCGACCGAGGGCGAAATCAACCGGCTCAAGGACTTGCGCGCGGGCCAGCCCGGCGGGCTCCTGGCCGACTGGCTCGCTCACGACATCGCCCAGCTGGAAGCGCGCAAGGGATGGTTCGAGGATCGGAAGTCAGCGCTCGGCTGACACGGCACGACAGATGAGCGTGTCTGATCGGCCGTAAGAAAACCGACTATTCGTCACCCCCGCGAAAGCGCTAAAGCATTCACACAAATCCGAAGATCGCCGGCAACTCGCGGTGTTGCGTTGCGCAAAGGCGCCTCGGACCAGGTGCGGGAGGTCCTTCGAGACGCTCGCTGCGCTCGCTCCTCAGGATGAGGTTAAGTCTTTCTGCCACACACAAATTTACCTCATCCTGAGGAGCGCCCCGAAGGGGCGCGTCTCGAAGGACCCACGGCGGTGCCGCAAGCGTCATCGAGATGTGTGACTACCATTGCGCGAAAGCGGGGGTCCATCTTTGAAGCCCAACACCGGACGAGTAATGGATTCCCGCCCCCGCCTTCGCGGGGACAAGCTTCGCGGGAATGACGGTGGATGGTGCGTCGTCCGCTCGTCAGAGCAAGTGCTGCCCGCCCGTGATGAAGATCTCGGTGCCGGTGACGTAGCCGAAGTCGAGCGCGCAGAGCTGGTAGACGACCCCCGCCACCTCCTCGGGCGTGCCTAGCCGATGGAGCGGGATGCGCGGGATGAGGCTGTCGTACTCGGGCCCGACCATCGCGGTCTCGATCTCGCCGGGGGCCACCGCATTGACGCGCACGCCGAGCTCGGCGAACTCGACCGCCATCTCGCGCGTGAGCGCCCAAAGGGCCGCCTTCGAGGTCGAATAGGCGGAGCCCGCGAAGGGATGGATCGCGTGCCCGGCGATCGAGGTGATGTTGACGATGCTCGCCTTGCCCTTGGCGAGCGCCGGCGCCAAGCCGCGCGAGAGCTCGAGCGGGGCGAAGAAGTTGAGCTCGAACACCCGCCGCCATTCGTCGAGATCGCCGTTCAGACAGCCGAGCCGCTCCTTGAACGGCGCCTTGGGCGACACCGCGGCGTTGTTGACGAGCGCATGGAGCGGCTTGCCGTCGAGCAGCTCCAGCGCCTCCGCGATGAAGCTCCCGGCACTGGCAGGAAGCGTTAGATCCGTCACCACATGGTGGGTCCAATTGGGATCACGCTTGCACTCGGCGGGTATCTCCTCGCGGCTGCAGGTGATGATGCGCCAGCCCTCGTCCGAGAAGCGCTTGACGGTGGCATGCCCGATGCCCCGGCTCGCGCCGGTGAGCACCACGGTCTTGGCTGTCCGCTGAGACATGGCGCGCAGTCTAGCGTAATCCGCGGACGACGCCAGCGTCATGGCGAGTTCCCACCCGGCGACGGCAGCTCAGTGCGCAATGAGGACGGGCAGCTTCGCCGCGTTGAGCACGCCGCGCGTCGCACCCCCGAAGATGGTCTCGCGCACCCGGCTGTGGCCGTACCCGCCCATCACCACGAGATCGGCACCTGCCGCCGCGGCCTCGTCCACGAGCCCGGCGCCGACGGGCCAGCCCTTGAGCCGGACACGCTTCGTCTCCCCCTTGATGCCATGATGGCCGAGCCACTCGGCGAGATCGTCGAGGCTCGGCTCGATCGGCGTCTCCTTGACGCCCTCGAGCAGCAACACGCGCTCCGCCTGGGCCAGGAACGGCAATGCGCCGCTCGCCGCGCGTGCCGCCTCCGCGCTGCCGTTCCACGCGATCGCCACCGCCTTGCCGAAGCTGCCCGGCTCCATGGGAAGCAGGAGAACGGGCCGCCCGCCTTCCATGAGGGCCGCCTCGAGGGTGAGGCGCCAATCGATGTCCCGGTCCTCGGGCACGCGGATCATGACGACGAGGTCGCGCACGCGCGCGGCGCGCGACACCTCGTCGGGCCCGCGCCCGATCAGGGTACGGAAGCCCGCCGAGGCGCCAGTACCCGCGCCGACGACATTCGCCTTCTTGACCGCCGCATCGAACAGGCGCTGGGCATCCGTGGCACGGGCATTCGCCTCCCTCTCGGCAAGATCGATGATCTGCGAGATGACGGAGCCGGAGGTCCCTTCGGCGATAAGCGGGACGGCCTCGCGCGGGTCCGGCTTCACGTGCAACACGTCGGTATAGGCGCCGAGGCGGCGCGCAAGCGCCAATGCCGCCACGAGCGCGGCCTCGCCCTTTTCGTAACCTGTGAGGGGCACCAGGATGCTCTTGATAGGCATTTCTTCCTCCGCTTCTTTCGCCATCATGGGGTTCGAGAGAGGCTAACGTCGGGCACGCTCTCCTGCCGTGATCTATGTCAATGGCTTGCACCGGCAGCGAGGCCGAGGAGGCCGCGCGCGTGGCCAAGCGCCGTCTCGATTGTGCCCGAGACCTCGAGTTTCGGCCAAGCAATGTCGCCGAGTGCCAAGCCGAGCTGTCCGCGCAGCACCTCGACCGAGGCATCGGAGGCATCGCCGCTGCGTTCGCGCACGCGCGCCTCCAGGACCTCGGCCGGCGCCTCGAGCCAGAGAGGGCGGAACGCGACACCTGCCTCGCGCGCCACCGCCTCGATCGCCGCGCGCTCCTCGAGCCTGCCATGCACGGCATCGGCAACGACCGCGTGGCCGGCGGAAAGTGCTACGCGCGCACGCTCGCGGATCGTCTGGTAGACGCGCGCCGTCACTTCGGCCGTGTATCCCTCGGGACCGAGGCGGGCAAGCGCCTCGCGCCCGAGGATGTGCTTCCTGATCACGTCGCTGCGCAGCACGACCGCTCCCGGCACGGCGCCGAGTGCCGGTGCGAGCGCGCGCGCGAGCGTCGACTTGCCGCTGCCCGAGAGCCCGCCGAGCGCCACCAGCACGGGCGCCGGCGGAGCCAGATAGCCGAGCGCCAGATCGAGATAGGCACCCGCCTCCTCGGTCATGCGGCGCGCCCGCGCCGCTTCCGGCTGAGCCGCTGCCGCCGCGGCTCCCACCTGCGCGCGCACGGCCGCCCGGCACGAGAGAAAGAGCGGGAGCGTCGCGAGGCCGGAAAGCTCGCCAAGTGCTCCTCGCCGAGCACCCTCGGAGAGATAGCGGTTGAAGACGAGATTGCCGAGCGAGCCGAGCCGGCGCTTGTCGAGGTCCATGAGGAGGAAGGCGAGATCGTAGAGCACGTCGATGCAGGCGATCTGGTCGTTGAACTCGATGGCGTCGAAAAGCGTCGGCCGCCCCTCGAAAAGGCAGATGTTGCGCAAATGGAGATCGCCGTGGCAGTGGCGCACGAGCCCGGCCATCCGCCGTCCCTCGAGCAACGGGCGAAGGCGGCGCAGCGCCGCCTCGCTCTCGACCTTGAGGCGAACGACCTTGCTCGCCTCGAAGCACCCGCCTCCCGACCCGCCGAGCTCGGCATCGTTGCCCGCGATCACCCGGGCGATGCCCTCCGCTCCGCCATGCTCGAGGCGCCGCTCGGCGGCCGCGTGAAGATCCAGCACGGCATCGGCGAGTGCCGTCATGAGCGAAGGAGCGAGGGCGCCGCGCTCCGCGAGACGATCGAAGAGCGCCTCCTGGCCGAACCGGCGCATGACGACGACCCAGTCGACGACCCGGCCCTGGCCGCCGAAGCTGAGCGCGCCATCGGCAGCGCGCGTGATCGGCGTCGCGGCGAGATAGAGCGAGGGCGCCGTGCGCCGATTGAGGGCGAGCTCCGCCTCGCAGGCGCGGCGGCGCAGCGCCAAGGTCGAGAAGTCCATGTAGGGAAACTTGACGGCGCGCTTGAGCTTGTAGGCCCGCTCGCCGGCGAGCGCCACGACGGCGCCGTGGGTATCGATGCGCTCGACCGCGGCACCGCCGTGCGTGCGCGGATCAGAGAGAAAGGCGATCACCTCCCTCTGATCCTCGACGACGTGGCTCGCAACAGCCATCGCTCTCGCTCGCTCGGTACGCC
>DATEQI010000002.1:0-5807 GCA_035272805.1 Alphaproteobacteria bacterium
CAGAGCAGAGCGCCTGAGCGAAGGCCTTCATGCGGATCGAGCATCGCGGCAAGCGCCCTCTCGTCGACCCCAGCGCCTGGGTCGCCCCCACCGCGATCCTCAGCGGCTCGGTGACGATCGGGCCGCATTCGCGCGTGCTCCATGGCGCGGTGCTGACGGCGGAAGGTGGCTCGATCGTGCTCGGCGAGCATTGCATCGTGATGGAGACCGCGGTCGTGCGCGGCACCAAGCGCCATCCGGTCACGATCGGCAACCATGTGCTGATCGGCCCGCGCGCCTATCTCTCGGGCTGCAGCGTCGAGGATTGCGCCTTCATCGCAACGGGGGCCGCGATCTTCAACGGCGCCGTCATCGGCGCCCGCGCGGAGGTGCGCGTCAACGGCACCGTGCACGTCAACTCTCATCTCGCCGCCGATGCGACGGTGCCGATCGGCTGGATCGCCGTGGGCCGGCCGGCACGGCTCTTCCCGCCTTCGGCGCACGAGGAGCTGTGGCCGATCCAAGCGGCGCTCGACTTCCCCGGCACCGTGTTCGGCCTCGGCCGCCCGCAAGCCGGCGGGACCATCATGCCCGAGCTCACGCGGCGCTACGCCAAGGCCCTTCTCGCCCATCGCGAGGACAAGACGATCGAGGATGAGTGACGGCTTTCGGCGCGGGCTCGTCTTCCAGTACCTGCTTGCAGCCTTTCGCGCCACGTGGCGCGCGAGCCGCCTCAGTTTGAAATTCGGCAAGCGGAGGTGAGGCTCGCTTCTCCTCTCCTCCTTCAGGAGGAGAGGGTCGGGGTGAGGAGGCGGCTGTGCGAGACACGCCATCAGCCGCAGAAGCTCGCTGCGCTCGCCCTCCTCACCTTCCCATCGCTACGCGATGGGCCCCTCCCTCTCCTCCTGAAGGAGGAGAGGGAGTTCGCCGCGTCTCGGGTGGGAAAAATTCAAACTGAGACACGACCGCCTCCTGGTCCAGCTTGAAATAGCCGCCAGGAAGCGTCACGCTCTCCCCAGGGCGTGCTGGAGCGACATGCTGTGGCCCAGCGAGGGGAGCATGACGGGCAAGAGAGCGATTGAGAGGCACTTCCGCGCAGTCCTCGCGACGATCGCTTGGCTCGCAACCTGCGGCGACGCCCTCGTCAATCCGCAAGTGCCGCCGCCAGGGGGCAGCCCCGCCTTCGACGAAGGCTACGTCGACGGCTGCCAGACCGGCTTCCAGGACGCCCGACGCGACGGTTATCAGCAAGCCGGTCGCAAGGATGAGGCGCGCTATCTGAGCATGGCCGACTATAGAGCCGGATACGATCAGGGCTACCACGCCTGCTTCGAGGAGGAGATGCGCAATCCGAAGATGATCGGTGGGGGCGGGCATAGCCGCCATTGAGCGCGGGCAACAAGCCTCGACCCGCGCGTCTACTGGTTCACCTTGTAATAGCCGCCCGGCAACAGCACGGTCTCGCCCGGGCTGTGCTGGGTCTGCATCGTCTCCGGCGGCCGCGGCGGGGCCGCGTCCGCGGGCGCCGACGAGCCGCCGCCGAGCAGCGATTGCAGCACCGATTCCGTTTCCGTGGGCGGCTTGCGGAACTCGTGGGGCGGGGTGTCCTTGAGCGCTGCCATCATGAAATCGTGCCAGATGTGCGCCGGTACGCGACCGCCCGTCACCTTCTTCATCACGCTGCCGTCGTCGTTGCCGACCCAGACGCCGGCGGTGAGGTCGGGCGTGAAGCCGATGAACCAGGCGTCGCGGTAGTCCTGGGTGGTCCCCGTCTTGCCCGCGGCGGGCCGGCCGATGGCGGCCGACTTGCCGGTGCCGTAGGCGATGACGGCGGACATCATGTCGAGCATCTCGGCCGCCTGTTGCGGCGTCATCACCTGGCTCGGGCCGGAGCCCGAGCGGCGATAGAGCACGTGACCGTCGCGGTCGCGGATCTCGACGATGCCGTAGGGCCACACGCCCTTGCCGCCATCGGCGAAACCGCCGAACGCGCTGGTCAGCTCGAGCAGGCTGACCTCGCTCGTGCCGAGCGCCAGGCTCGCGTCCTTGCGCAGCTCGGAAGTGATGCCGAGCCGGTGCGCCACATCGATGACATGGCCGATGCCGGCGCGCTCGGCGAGCTGGGCCGCGACCGAGTTGAGCGAGCGCGCGAAGGCCTCCTTGAGCGTCACGCGGCCGAAATACTTGCCGTCGTAATTGTCCGGATGCCAGTTGCCGATGGTGATCGGCGCGTCGTTGAAGACGTTGTCCGGCCTGTAGCCGGATTCGAGGCCGGCCAGATAGACGAACGGCTTGAAGGACGAGCCGGGCTGGCGCAGGGCCTGGACGGCGCGGTTGAACTGGCTTTGGCGGTAGTCGCGTCCGCCGACGAGCGCCTTGACCTCGCCGTCGGGACCGAGTGCCACGAGCCCACCTTGCGAGATGTCGAGGGCAGCGCCCTCCTTGTCGAGCTCGGCATGGACCGTATCCTCGGCGATCTCCTGGAGCTTGGGATCGAGTGTGGTCACCACCACGAGATCGCGATCGATGTAGCCGAGGAGGTCGCGGACCTGGTCCATCGCCCAGTCGGCGAAATAGCGCCCGCGCCAGGCGGCGACCGAGGCCGGCTTGAGCTCCTCGCGCTCTTTGCCGGCAGCCGTGGCCTGCTCATCCGTGAGGAAGCCGGCATCGACCATGTTGCGCAGCACCTGGTCGGCGCGCTCCGCCGTGAGGTCCGGGTTGGCGGCGGGATTGAACTTAGACGGCGCCTTCAAGAGGCCCGCCAGCACCGCCGCCTCGTAAAGGGTGAGCTCGCGCGAGGACTTGCCGAAATACTTGCGCGCCGCCGCCTCGACGCCGTAGGCGCCGGCGCCGAGATAGACCCGGTTGAGATAGATGGTCAGAATCTCGTCCTTGGTGAACTTGTGCTCGAGCCAGAGGGCGAGCAGCACCTCCTGGACCTTGCGCTTGACAGTGCGCTCGGAGGTGAGGAAGAGATTCTTGGCGAGCTGCTGGGTGATCGTGCTGCCACCCTGGCGCAGCTGGCCCGTGCGCATGTCGTCGATGAGCGCGCGCACGATGCCGAAAGGATCGATGCCGAAATGCGCGAAGAAGCGGCGGTCCTCGGTCGCGAGCACCGCCTTGGGAAGGTAGGGCGGCATCTCCTTGAGCGGCACCACGTCGTAGTAAAGATCGCCGTAACTGGCAAACGGCTTGGCGTCGGCGCCGATGAGGGTGACGCTCGGCCGGCGCGTGAGTGCGGTGGCACTGCCGATATCGGGGAGGTCGAAGCTGTAATAGGCGACGACGCCCAAGACCAGCACCAGCGCCCAGATCGCGAAGGTCACCGCCCAGCGGAAGAAGCGGCCAAGCAGCGAGCCGCGCGCCTCGGCGCGGGTCTGGCCGTGCCGCTTGAGCGAGCGCTTGAGCCTGTCGCGCCACTCGTGCCACATCTCCGGCGTAGGGTCGGTTGGCTGCGCCCGCTGGGCCCTACTCCTCCTGCCGGCCCGCTCGTCGCGCTCCTCGGAGACGACATCGAGTCGCTCGCCTCGCATGCCGGTGGGGCCGCGGCGGGGCCGTCTCGACCCGAAGAACCCGGGTTCGCTCCGCCCTTGCGATGATTTGCGCGCCATACCGCACTATGTAGCGGTTTCAGCGACAATTTACCATCGCTCTCAGAGAGCGGAGACGGCGAAGCCGGCCTCGCCGCCTAGTGGCGTTCGGCCCGCTTTAGCCCACGGTTGCGCAGCCGGGCATCCAGGCGGTAGGGAAGGGGCCCGGCTCGCGCCGAGGCCCGCGGCGGTTCCCTCTTGCCAAGCACATGCCGCGGCCGCGGGAGGACGCCGGGGGTCAAGGAGACGCCATGGCACCCCGTTCCCGAGAGTTCACCCTCAGAAGCTTCCTCGCGCGCGTCGCGGCGGACGACCCGGAGGGCGTCGTCCGGGTGCGCGAGCGGGTCAAGCTCGACTATCACGTGACGGCGAGCGTGATGGAGATGGAGCGGCTCGGCCGCGCGCCGGTGCTCTTCTTCGAGAAGGTGGGCAACTCGCCCTTCCCGGTGGTGACCAATCTGTTCGGCGCGCGCCGGCGCTATGCCTTGGCGCTCGGCGTTCCCGAGGATCGCCTCATCGAGGAGTGGGCCGCGCGCAACGATCGCACGATTCCGCCCGTCATGCGCAAGAGCGGCCCCGTCCATGACGTTGTGGTGACGGGGAAGAAACTGGACTTAGCACTCCTGCCGATCATGCGGCACTTCGCCGAGGATGCCGGGCCCTATATCACGAATGCGATCCTCGTCGCCAAGGACCCGGATAGCGGCGTGCGCAATACGAGCTTCCATCGCATGCAGCTCAAGGGCAAGACGCGGCTCGGCACCAGCCTGCACAGCCGGCGCCACCTGTGGAACTACATGCAGCGCGCCGAGGAGCGCGGCGAGGATTTGCCGGTTGCGGTCGTGATCGGAGCGCATCCGGCCTTCACCTTCGGGGCACTCTGGAAAGGGCCGATCGGAAGCGACGAGTATGCGGTCACGGGCGGCCTCATGGGCGCACCCCTCGCGATCACGCGCGGCTTGAGCGTGCCCGTAGAGGTGCCGGCCGAGGCCGAGATCGTGCTCGAGGGCCGCATCCTCGCAGGCAAGCGCGAGCCCGAGGGGCCGTTCGCGGAGTTCACCGGCTACGCGTCCGCGCGCTCGACCGAGCACGTCGTCGAGATCTCGGCGCTCTGCCATCGCAAGGACGCACTCTACCAGGACATCGTGCCGGGAATCTCGGACGAGCACACGAGCCTGCTTGCGGTCCCCTCGGAGGCGCGCCTGCTGCGCACCTTGCGCCAGCATTTCCCCAACACGACCGCGGTCTCCTATCCGAAGTCGGGGACCTGCCGGCTCCACGCCTATATAGCACTCCGCAAGCCGGCACCCGGCCAGGCGCGGAACGCCGCGGCCGTCGCCTTCGGCGACGATTTGAGCCTCAAGCTCGTCGTCGTCGTCGATGACGACGTCGACATCCGGGAGGACCGCGAGGTCTTATGGGCGATGGCGACGCGCATGCAGGCGGATCAGGATATCGACGTCATCCGGAACGCCATGGGCGCCATCCTCGACCCTTCGAACCGGGCCGGGATGACGGCCAAGATGATCATCGACGCGACGCGGCCGGGGCCCGACTTCCCGCCGCGCCATACGCTTCCCCCTGCCGCGGTCGAGCGCGCGCACACTATTCTCGAGAAGGCGTTCGGCCGGCCGAAGTGAAGGAACGCGCACCTCGCGCGCTCATGCTTTGAGAGGCTAACCCGCAAATGGAGGCGTTATTTTCAATGCACTATCCACCATGCACCGTCATTCCCGCGCACGCGGGGGAAGACAAGAAATCCCTCTCCCGCTTGCGGGAGAGGGAAGGGGCCCATCCCGAAGGGATGGGAAGGGTGAGGGAATGCGGGATCTCGGTGCCGTCCCTCACCCTCCCATCGCTCTGCGATGGGTCCCTCCCTCTCCCGCTTGCGGGAGAGGGGCTTATCGCGATCGCCGCCTCGGCAAAGATGTGTGCATCAACTGGCGCGCACGCGGGGGGTGACGAATAGCTTATTGAAATAAACGATTCATTTCGAGTCAGTCTTTGAGGCCCGTTACGTCGAAGGTGGCGACCGGGCGCGACAGCCCCTTGAGCGAGATCTCGCCGATTGAGCTTGTCTCGACGATGCCCTCGGCCGCGACGGCGACGCGTTGGCTCACCAGAATCTGGCCGTCCTTCGCCTCGGAGCAGAGCCGCGCCGCCAGATTGATGACCGTGCCGATGGCGCTGTATTCCTGCCTGCCCTCGAAGCCGATGCGGCCGAGCGTGGCGTAGCCT
>DATEQI010000003.1:0-10385 GCA_035272805.1 Alphaproteobacteria bacterium
TGGGGACGGCGCGCCAATTCCGCTTGCGCGCGAGCTCGGCCCGCAGCCGCGTTGTCGCCGCCTCGTCGACGCGCCAGGTCCCGGGCTCGATCACCACGCCATAGTCCTCGCGCGCGGCGCTGAGGCTCACGAGCTCGTTGCGCACGTCCTTGAGCACGCGCCAGCTCTCGCGCTCGAGCGGATCGCCCCAGCCGCCGGCACCCGGCAGCTCGTGGCGGTAGAGATCGCCGCGCTTGAGCGTCATCGTCACCTTCGCCGGCACCACTTCGGCGTTGCCCTCGGGATTGATGATGTTCGAGGAGGTCTTCCCCGGGCTGCCGCCGTAAAGCCCGTAGGGGCGGAAGGTGCGCCGGTCGGAGCGCACCTGGAGGACCGCCTCCTCCTCGAGCAGGCGGTAGTCGCGCCGGATGGCGACCCCGCCGCGGAACTTGCCCGCCCCACCCGTGTCCGCGACGAACTCCGAGCGCAGGATCTCGATCGGCTGCTCGACCTCGCAGACCTCGATCGGCTGCGAGGAGAGGTTCGCCATCATGTTGGCGTTGCCGTCGAGCCCGTCCGCCCACGGCCGGCCGCCCCACGCGCCGCAGATGAACTCGACGTAGATGAAGGGCGTGCGGTCGGGATAATAGCCGCCGATCGAGATGCCGGTATTGCCGCCGTCGGAGGCCGCGAAGACGCGGTCCGGCAGCATCATGGCAAGGGCGCCGTAGCAGCAGTCGATCATGCGGTAGCCGGTGAGCCCGCGCGCCGCGGTCGCCGCCGGCAGCACGCAATTGGCGATGGTGCCCGCGGGGGCGATGACCTCGATCGGGCGGTAGAAGCCCTCGTTGTTGGGGATGTCGTGCGGCAGCACCGACTTCACGCAGGTGTAGCTCGCCGCCTTGGTGTAGGAGAGCGTGTTGTTGATGGCACCCTTCACTTGCGGCGACGAGCCGGTCCAATCGGCCACGAGCCTGTCGCCCTTCTTCCTGAGCGTCACCTTGAGCGGCACCGGCTTGCCGCGCTCGATCCCGTCGTCGTCGATCCAATCCTCGAAGCTCCATTCGCCGTCGGGAAGCTCGCGCACGGCCGCGCGCGTGAGCCGCTCGGTGTAATCGATGAGCTCGCGCATGTAGCGCTTCGCCGTCTCCGCACCATGGCGTGCGATGAGACGGAGGAAGGCCTCCTCCGCGATGTGGCAGGCGGCGAGCTGCGAGCGCATATCGCCCATGACGCGCACGGGAAGTCGCACGTTCTTCTCGATGATGCGGAAGAGCGTCTCGTTGGGCTCGCCCTCGTCGTACATCTTGACCGGCGGAATGCGCAGCCCTTCCTGATAGGTCTCCGTCGAATCGGAGGCGTTCGAGCCGGCGACCCGGCCGCCCATGTCGGTCTGGTGGCACACGGTCGCGGCGAAGGCGAGGCGCTCGCCCTCGTGGAAGATCGGCTTCAGAATGAAGACGTCCGGCAGGTGCATGCCGCCCTCGAAGGGGTCGTTCAGGCAATAGATGTCGCCGGGACGCATGCGCCCGCCGTAGCGCCGAATCGTCGCCGCGAGCGCGTCGGGGAACGAGCAGAGGTGTGCCGGCAGGGTCAGGCCCTGCGCCACGGTCTTGCCCTCGCCGTCGCAGAACGCCGTCGAATAGTCCATCACGTCCTTGAGCACGCCCGAATAGGCGGTGCGGAAGATGGTCAACGCCATCTCGTCGGCGATCGAGAGAAGCGTGTTCTTGAAGAGCTGGAAGGCGATCACATCGGTGTTGCCCGACGCCATGCTCGATTCTCCTCGTGTTGTGGTTCCGACGCCTGATTCCAATCATTGTGCCGGAACCACAACACATTATATTGATTTTGCTAATGTTCCGATTCGGAAGTTCGTCTCACCCGGAGATAACCGTCATTGCGAGCGCAGCGAACCCCGGCGTACGCCGGGGCAGCGCGCCTGGGTGCGACCCCCTTTCTGGATTGCTTCGGCGCCCTTCGGGCGCCTCGCAATGACGAGTGTTTTCCTGACGTCGTGAATTTCAGAACCAGGACACTAGCGGACCCGCTCCGGTTAAGGCTCCGGCTCGAGCTCGATCACGATATTGTCGTGCGCATCGAGCCGGCCGCTTGCGCTTGGCGGGATGACGCAGGTCGCATCATACTCCTCGATGATGGCGGGACCAGCCACCTTGGCGGCGAGATCGCCGCGTCCGAGCACCGGCGCCTCGAGCCAGCCGTGGGGCGCGCCAAAATAGACGGGCCGGCGCCGCGGGGCGGCGGTCCCGGGGGCTTTCGCGCGCTCGAGGATAAGGCGCTCGGGCATGCGCGGCTTGTCGGGGATGCCTTGCGCGACGAGCCGCAGGCTCATGAGCACGACGGGCTCATCCGCGCCCGCGCGGTGGCCGTAGACGCGCTCGTGCTCGCGCGCGAAGGCCTCCTCGAGCTTGGCGATCGTCGCGCCATCGATGGCACCCGGCTCCATCGGCACCGTGAGCTCGAAGGACTGGCCGAGATAGCAGAGGTCCGCCGCGCGCTTGAGCCGCGTCGCCTCCGCCCCAAAGCCCTCGGCCGCGAGCTGCGCGCGCGCCACTACCTCCATCTGCGTCATGACCTCGTTGAGTGCCGAAAGCTCGGCGCCGTGCGTCTCGCGGCGGTACGTCCTCACGTAATGGTGCTCGACGTCCGCATAGAGGAGCCCGAAGGCCGAGAAGAGGCCCGGCGCCGGTGGCACGAGTATGCGGCGCATCTCGAGCTGGCGCGCGAGCGATGCCGCGAACAGCGGGCCGTTGCCGCCGAAGGCGAAGAGGACGTATTCGCGCGGGTCGCGCCCGCGCTCGCTCGAGACCGATTTGATCGCGCGGATCATGTTCGAGGCGGCGATGCGGTGGGCACCCTCGGCGGCGTCCTCGAGGCTGAGGCCAAGCGGGCGCGCGATGCGCTCGGCGAAGAGCTCGCGCGCGCGCGCGGCGTTGAGCTTGACCGCGCCGCCGACGAGATATTCCGGATTGAGATAGCCGAGGATCACGTTGGCATCCGTGATCGTCGGCTCGGTCCCGCCGGTATCGTAGCAGACCGGGCCCGGCGAGGAGCCGGCACTCCTGGGGCCGACCTGGAGCGCGCCGCCGGCATCGATCCATACGATCGAGCCGCCGCCCGCACCCACCTCGGCCAAATCGACGACCGGCGCGCGCAAGAGATAGCCCGAGCCCGTGAGCAGCCGCGAGCCGGCGAGGATACCGCCGCCGACCGAGAACTCGGTGGCGCGGTTGATCTCGTAGTCCTCGATGATCGAGGCCTTGGCGGTGGTGCCGCCCATGTCGAAGGTGATCACCTTGGGCTCGGTCAAGCGCCGCGCAAGCGCCTGCGAGCCGACCACGCCCGCCGCCGGACCCGACTCGACGATATGCATCGGCATGAGCGTCGCCGCCTCGGCGGTCATGATGCCGCCGTTCGACTGCATGATCATGAGCGGGCTCGAGATGCCGCTTTCCTTGAGCTCCGCGGTGAGGCGCTCGAGATAACGCTGGACGATCGGCAGGATGTAGGCATTGATGACGGTCGTCGAGGTGCGCTCGAACTCCCTGATCTCGGGCAGCACCTCCGAGCTTATGCATACCGGGAGCCCGGGCAGCCGCCGCTCGACGATCTCCTTGATGCGCGTCTCGTGGGCGGGATTGGCGTAGGAGTTGATGAGCGAGACGGCGAGCGCCTCGATGCCCTCGCCCGCGAGGCGATCGAGCGCGCGCTCTACATCCTCCGGGTCGAGTGCCGTGTGGATTTCGCCGCGCGCGCTCGTCCGCTCGGCGACCTCGAGCCGCAGGTAGCGCTCGACGAGCGGCGGCGGCTTCTCCCACGCGATGTCGTAGAGCCGCGGCATGCGCAGGCGCCGGATCTCGAGCACGTCGCGAAAGCCCTTCGTCGTGATGAGGCCGGTCTTGGCACCGCGCCCTTCGAGAATGGCGTTGGAGGCGACGGTCGTGCCATGGCTGACCTCGCCCACGTCGCCGCCGCGCAGTCCCGTTTCCGCGAAGACGGCGCTGAGCCCGTCCGCGATCGCGCGCGCATAATTGTCGCTGCTCGAGGAGACCTTCTTGAGATGGAGGCGGCCGTCGGCCGAGAGAAACACGATATCGGTGAAGGTGCCGCCGATATCCACGCCGACGCGGTAATTCATCCTGCCACCCGCCGCTGGATCGTGCCTTGGAACGCGCGGCCCGATCGTCAGAGCCCCGGCGATTTGATAGGATTTTCGCGGCGCGGACAAGCACCGAGCGGCACTCGCGGCGCGCCCGAGGCCCCGCGGATCGGCGCGGGACGCGCGCTTTCGTCCCTTGCACCTCGCAGCACCGGCGCTCTAGGGTACTATTGTAGGGATGTTAGGTAGAGAGAGCGCGCGAGCAGAACCGCACCCGCATCGGCGGGCGGTCCGCGAAATCAGAACGGCAGAGGCGCGCGGGAGGCAGGGTATTCTGGTGACGACGACGGCGAGCCCTTGTTCCCGCTCGCGGGTGCGGCCACGCGCTGCGGCTGCCGTGCGATGAGCGGGGACCCGCGTCTCGCGTCCGGCAATGCCGCCGCCGGGCCCGCATCCGGCCGCCGGGCGGCGCACCTCAGCATAAAGTCCGTTCGCCGCCTCTACGGCGAGCTCGAGGCGATCCGCGACGTGAGTTTCGACGTGGCCGAGGGCGAGTTCCTGAGCGTGCTGGGCCCGAGCGGCTGCGGCAAGAGCACCTTGCTCATGATGGTCGCCGGCCTGCTCAACCCGAGCGAGGGCGAGATCATCATCAACGGCGATCCGGTCCGCGGCCCGCGCCGCGAGATCGGCGTCGTCTTCCAGTCCCCGCTCCTCCTGCCGTGGCGCAACGTGCTCGACAATGTGCTCTTGCCCATCGAGATGCTGCGCCTGCCGCGCCGGGAGTATCAGGAGCGGGCGAGGGCGCTCCTCGACATGGCGAAGATCCACGACTTCGCCGGCCGGCTGCCGAAGGAGCTTTCGGGCGGCATGCGCCAGCGCGTCGCGATCTGCCGCGCCCTCGTGCATGACCCGAGCATCCTCCTCATGGACGAGCCCTTCTCGGCGCTTGACGCCCTCACGCGCGACGAGATGGGCCTCGAGCTCCTGCGCATCTGGCACCACCACCGCAAGACGGTGATCTTCGTGACGCACAGCATCCGCGAGGCGGCGTTTCTCTCCGATCGCGTGCTCGTGATGGGCCGCCGGCCCGCGACCGTCACGCGCGAGCTCGCGATCGAGCTCCCCCGCCCGCGGCTCATCGACATGATGGAGGGCGATGCCTTCAACCATCACGTCCGCATTCTGCGCAAGGCGATCGAGGCGAGCCATGAAACCTGACGACGAGCATCCGGACCGGCGGGAACCGCTCCGCGCGGCAGCCGCGGCAGCGGCGGCGAGGCCGCGGTGACGGCCCTCCTCGCTCTCGCGAGGCGTCTCGGCGCGCTCGCCTGGCCGCTCGGCGCGACCTTGGCCCTTCTGCTGGTCTGGGAAGCGCTGGTTCGCGCGTTTGGCGTACGCTCGATTCTGCTGCCCCCGCCGTCGGAGATCCTCGAGGTCATCGTGCTGCGCTACGACCTCCTCCTCGCCAATCTGTGGCCGTCCCTTTACATGACGGTCTTCGGCTTCCTGCTTTCGGTGGTGGGCGGGGTCTTCATCGCCATCCTCATCACCTACTCGGCGATCGTGCGCAAGGTGCTCTACCCGATCATCGTGATCTCGCAGGTGGTCCCCAAGATCTCGATAGCTCCCCTCCTCATCGTCTGGTTCGGCACGGGCGCCATCTCGGGCCTGCTCCTCGCCTTCCTCATCGGCTTCTTTCCCATGACGATCAACGCGGCGGCCGGCTTCCAGACGGTCGACGAGGACATCCTCAAGATGGCGCGCGCCTGCATGGGCTCGCGCTGGCAGATCTTCCGCTCGATCCGGCTGCCGCATGCCATGCCGTATCTCTTCAGCGGCATGAAGATCTCGATCACGCTCGCGATCATCGGCGTCGTCGTCTCCGAGTTCGTTGCCTCGCAGGAGGGAATCGGCTACCTGATCAAGCTTGCGGGCGGCCTGCTCGACACCCCGCTCATGATGGCGGCGATCACGGTCCTCAGCGTCACCGGGCTCCTGCTTTATGCCATCATCGCCTGGGTCGAGGGTCTGGTGATCTATTGGCAATCCCCGAGCTTCGTCGAGGTCGCCCAAGGGGCCTAGACGAGGGGCCGCCCGTCAAAAAGAGAAATGCCGCTTGAGAGGAGGTTCATCGCCATGAGACGACGCCGCTTTTTGCAGGGAGCCGCCGCCATCGCCGGCGCCGGCGCACTCGCTCCGCTCCCCCGCCTCGCGCGCGCGGCGACCGCGGTCAAGATGACGCTGCCCTGGCTGCCGCTCGGCACCTTCAGCTTCACCTTCGTCGCCAAGAAGCTGGGCTTCTGGGAGAAGCGCGGCCTCGACGTGACCATCGACCGCGGCTTCGGCTCGGGCAAGGTCTGCGTGCCCGTCGACCAGGGGCAGTACGACTTCGGCCTCCTCGACATGGGCGTGATGATGAACTGCGCGAGCAAGAGTCTCGACCTCGTGGCGATCGCGGGCCTGTGGCCGCGCTCGCCGGTCGGAATTTTCTCGCTCAAGGAATACAACATCACGACGCCCAAGGACCTCGAAGGCCAGGAGGTCGGGTTCGACGCGGGCAGCGGCGACTTCCAGCTCTGGCCCGCGTTCGTCAAGGCGACCGGGATCGACGACGGCAAGGTCAAGAAGGTGATGCTGGACGGCCCGGCGCTCACCCAGGCGCTCGTCGAGCGCAAGATCAAGGCGGAGGGCAACTTCCTCGGCAGCATCGCACCCAGCCTTTGGGCCCAGGGCATGGAGCTCAACAGCATTTTCTACGAGCACTACGGTATCAAGACCTTCAGCAACTGCTTCGCCTGCAAGCGCAGCACCATCGAGAAGAAGCCCGAGCTCTGCCAGGCCTTCGTCGACGGCGCCATGGAGGGATTGAAATACGTCTACCTCAACCCCGAGAAGTCGGTCGACATCCATATCGAGAGCGTCAAGGAGTTCCAAGGCGGCAGTGCCGCCAACCGCGACGTGATCAAGTACGGACAGGCGGTCTCGACCGCACTCGGGCTGGTGCCTTCCGTCAAGGCGCACGGCCTCGGCTACATGGATGCGGCCCTCGTCGAGACGACGCGCGAGACGGTCGAGACCTACATGGGGGCCAAGGGCACGCCGCCGGCCGATCAGCTCTTCACCGACAAGTTCGCGGGGAACGTCAAGATCACGGACGCGGAATGGGCCGAAGTCGAGGCGCGCGTCGGCAAATACATGCCGGCCAAGGGGTAGGGTACCGAATCTAACGAAAGGCTCCCTTCTGCATTTCGATTCGTCGTTGCGAGGAGGCGAAGCCGACGAAGCAACCCAGGATATTCTGCCGCAAGCTGGATTGCTTCGCCTTCGGCTCGCAATGACGTCGATCGAGTCTGAGAGCCATATGTTGGAACCACGACACTAGGAGGACACGGGCGTGAAGAAAAGCTTTCGTGACTTTCTCAACGATCTCGAGAAGGCGGGCGAGCTGCGCCGGGTGAAGAAGCCGGTCGATCTCCGCGACATCTCGGCGCTCGTCGCGCAATCGCGCGAGGCGGCCCTCTTCGAGACGCTCGAGGAGTATCCCGGCTGGCGCCTCGCAGGCGGCCTCGTCTCGACGCGCAAGCGCCTGGCACTCGCCATGGGAAGCAGCGAGAACGAGGTCGCCATGCGTTTCGAGGCAAGCCTCGACCGGCCGATCGAGCCGATCCTGGTGGGGAACGCGCCTTGCCAGGAGGTGGTACTCGAAGGCGAGAACGCCGACCTCACCTCGATCCCCTACCCGCTCATGCATGTGCGCGACGGCGGTCCCTACATCTCGGCAACCTGCGTCGTCTCCAAGGACCCGGAGTACGGGCGCAACGTGGGCTCCTACCGGCTGATGTACCGCACTCCCACCGAGACCGGCATCGACCTCGTCTCGCCTTCCGACATGCGCCTCTACTACCAGCGCCAGCTCGATCGCGGCAAGCCGCTCGAGATCGCGGTTGCCATCGGCGTGCATCCCTTCGAGATGCTGGCGGCCTCCTACAAGGCGCCCATCGACATGGACGAATATTGGATCGCGGGCGGGCTCCATGGCGCGCCCGTGGCGCTCGTCAAGTGCAGAAGTGTGGACCTCGAGGTGCCGGCCGACGCCGAGCTGGTGCTCGAGGGCGAGCTTTTGCCCATCGGCTGGAGTGCCGACGAGGGCCCGTTCGGCGAGTTCAGCCACATCACCGGCGACGTCAAGTGGAACCCGATCTTCCGCGTCAAGTGCATCACCCACAGGTACCAACCGATCTTCTATTTCCTGCAGATGCCGTGGGAGAACGACTGGCTCTCGGCCCCGGTCACCGAGGCGGCGGGCCTGAGGGCACTCAGGAACGCCAGCATCAAGCCGGTGGCGATCAAGGCGCCCGTCGGCAGCTGCGGCTATTGGACGCTCATCGCCTCCATCAAGAAGCGCCCCGGCGAGGGCAAGAACGCGCTCCTCGCCCTCCTCTCCGTGGCAGAGGTCAAGCTCGCCATCGTCACCGACGACGACATCAACATCCACGACCCCGACGATCTCGATTGGGCGCTCACCTTCCGGGTCCAGGCCAACCGCGACGTGATCATCGTGGAGGGCGCGCGCGGCAAGCACGTCGACCCGAGCGTGCGCGCCTGGGAGCTCGGCAAGGGCGGCCTGCCCACGACCGCCAAGCTCGGCATCGACGCCACCATTCCCGAGGGAATTCCGAAGAAGTTCTACCGGCGCCTCGAATATTACGGCCGCGACCGCGTCAAGCTCGAGGACTACCTGTGAGCCCGCTCGCCGAGACCATCCTGCGCGAGCTCCGCGCCGAGCCCAGGCAATTCGCCGAGCTCGTCGACGCCCATCGCGACGCCAAATGGCGCGACTTTCTGCGCGCCTGGGGCGAGGTGCGCGCGGCCGACGTGCTCGGCCGCGACGAGGACGGGCGATATCTGATCAAGGGCGCATAGGCGCGCCTTTGCGTCCAGAAGAGCGCACGCGGAAGGGCCGCGCGCCGGGAATCAGCCGACTCCGCGTAACAGCATGCCGAGAGCACGAGCCGCGGCCCGCAAATCGTCGTCGAGGGTGGCAAGCGGCAGCGCGCGCCGCTGCGCAAGCTCAAGATAGGCGGCATCGTAGAGGGTGAGCCGGAAGCGATCGGCCAACTCCAGGGTCTCCGTCCAGGCATGGTCGTCGGTACTCTTGTCGGCAGTGATGTCCAGCAGCGCAAGGTCCGCGAGGGCAGCACGCCGGAAGCTCGCATCGATGCGGCCGCGCCGGACCGCGACGGTCAGGCTGTTGGCGACCTCGAGCCGCCAGAGGGCGGGCACGACCGCGCCGCTTTCCGCGACTTGGTCGAACAGCTCGCGGATCGCCTCCGTCGTCTCGTCGCCAAAGATCCAAGCAAGGGTGGCGGAACTGTCGAGAACGAGGCTCACGAGCGGCCTTCGTCTCGGTAGGCCTTCCACTCGGTCCAGTCGAAGCGGCCGAGCCCGCCCGCTTCCGCGCGCGCGCGAATGCGACGAAGGGCAGCGCGCGCTTCCTCGCGGCTGACCTTGTGCCGCGCCGGCACAAGACGCGCGACCTGCCGCCCGTGCCGGGTGATGGTGATCTCCTCGCCCCGCTCCACCAGGTCGAGCAGCTGACCGAGCTTATTCTTCGCCTCGAAGGCACCAATCTCGCGCATCGATAATACCAAGCCTGTCTAGCTTAAGCTAGTTTATCCGCGACGATTAAGCATGTCCATTATCATTATATTGAATGCATGTCGGCGCCCTTTGGGGGCGTGCAGAGATTAAGCCATATATTCACCGCATAATGTGCGGCGAATACCCTTGCTTTTGCGGCGAATAGGCGGCATTATCCCCGCATAGGATGCGGAGAATGGCTGGCTATATCCACGAGCTGAAAAACTGGCCCAAATTCCATTGGAACCGGGAGCGCATCGCCGAGCGACTTGTCGCCGTGCGCCACCGGCAAGGGCGGTTGATCGGGCGAATGGAAGCGCTTGGCTTCAAGCTCCGTAGCGAAGCCACGCTTGAAACCCTGACGGAAGAGGTCGTCAAGTCGAGCGAGATCGAGGGCGAAATTCTCGACCGAGAGCAAGTGCGCTCCTCGATCGCGCGACGTCTCGGAATAGACATAGGCGCGCTTGCACCCGCCGATCGCAAGGTGGAGGGCGTCGTCGAAATGATTTTGGACGCCACTCGGAAATTCGACGAACCCTTGACCGCCGAGCGCCTCTTTGCCTGGCACGCAGCACTGTTTCCGGCCGGACGCAGCGGGATGACCAAGATCACGGTCGGCGCTTGGCGGAACGAGCGCTCGGGGCCG
>DATEQI010000004.1:0-6724 GCA_035272805.1 Alphaproteobacteria bacterium
GCCGCACGAGCCGCGCGCCGTCGAGTGCCGTCTCCAATGTCATGCCGCAGGTCTTGAGGAAGCGCTTGCGGTCAACCCCTTCCGCGAGGCGCAGGCCCATCAGCAGCATCTCCTCGCGGCACTCCTCGGGGCTGAGCGCAAAATGTTGGCGCGTCGCGTGGCCGCAACGCTCGACACGCTCGAGCCAGGCCTCGGGTGCTCTGTGCTGGCGCGTGGCCCGCTTCCCGCCCGCGATGGTCAAGCGGCCATGGGCACCCGGGCCCACGCCGACATAGTCGCCATAGCGCCAATAGGTGAGATTGTGGCGCGACTCCTCGCCGGCTGCCGCATGGTTCGAGATCTCGTAGGCCGGCAGCCCGGCAGCCTCCAGCATCTCCTGGGTCGCTTCGTAGAGTGCAGCGGCACTGTCTTCCTCGGGGAGGATGAGATCGCCGCGCGCGCAAGCCTCGGCGAAGGCGGTCGCGGGCTCGATGGTGAGCTGATAGAGCGAGAGATGGCCGCGCGCGTGCGCGAGTGCCGCGGCGAGCTCCTTGCGCCAGGAGGCGAGCGTCTGGCCGGGCCGCGCATAGATGAGATCGAAGCTCGTGCGCGGGAAATGCCGCACCGCCAGCTCGACGGCGGCAAGCGCCTCGGCCGCGGAATGGCGGCGGCCGAGGAAGGCGAGTGCCGTATCGTCGAGCGCCTGCACGCCGAGCGAGAGCCGGTTCACCCCCGCCGCGGCGTAGCCGGCGAAGCGGCCGGCTTCGACGGACGTAGGATTCGCCTCGAGCGTGATCTCGAGATCGGCGGCCGTGGGCCACAGCGCTCTTACGCGCGCGATGATCGCGGCCACGCTCTCGGGCGCCATGAGCGAGGGCGTGCCGCCGCCGAAGAAGAGACTGCTCACCATGCGCGCGCCCGTTTGCGCCGCGTAATGCTCGAGCTCGGCAAGAAGTGCCGCCCGCCAGCGCGCCTCCTCGATGCGTGCGCGCACATGGCTGTTGAAGTCGCAATAGGGGCATTTGGAGAGGCAGAAGGGCCAATGCACATAGATGCCGAGGCCCACCGCAGCGGCAGCCGCCGCATCCGCTTCAATGGCGGCCGGCGCCCCGCGCCCACTCATGGCGCGAAGCAGGCGGCGATCAGCTTGCGGAAGGCGTCCGCCCGGTGGCTGATCGCGAGCTTGGCGGCGGGCTCCATCTCGCCATAGCTCACCTGGTAGCCCGTCGGTTGGAAGATGGGATCGTAGCCGAAGCCCTTGTCGCCGCGCGCGGGAAAGACGAGCTCGCCGTCGGCGCGGCCCTCCACGCTCTCCACATGGCCATCGGGCCATGCCAGGCTGAGCGCGCAGACGAAATAGGCGCGGCGGTCATCCTTGCCGCGCATCGCCTTCTCCACGCGCGCGATCGCCTTGGCGAAGTCGCGCTTGCGCCCGGCCCAGCGCGCCGAATTGATCCCCGGAGCCCCGTCGAGTGCCGGAATGACGAGGCCGGAATCGTCCGCGAGTGCGGGGAGCTGGCTCGCGCGCGCGGCGGCCACGGCCTTGAGCTCGGCGTTCGCGACGAAGGTGGCGCCGCTCTCCTTGGGCTCCTTGAGGCCGCGCTCGCCGGCGGCACTCGCCTCGACGTCATAGGGCCCCAACAGCTCGGCGATCTCGCGCGCCTTGCCGGGATTGTGGCTGGCGATGACCAGCTTGCCGCCGGAGAACCGTCTCGACATGGGCAGCTCCGAATGCTCTTGGCGATCGAGGAAGCTCAGGCGAGCCCGAGTACCTCGCGCTGGCGTTGCGCGAGCTCGGCAATGCCCTTCTCGGCAAGTGCGAGGAGCTGGGCGAAGGCCTTTCCCTCGAACGGGTGCTTCTCGGCCGTCGCCTGGATCTCGACGAAGCGCCCGCCTGCCGTCAGCACGAAGTTGGCGTCCGCCTCGGCGTTGCTGTCCTCGACATAATCGAGATCGAGCACCGGAGTTCCCTCGAAGATGCCGCAGGAGACGGCCGCCACCTGGTCCCTGATCGGTACCTGATCGAGAAGCCCGATCTTGATCAAATGCTGGAACGCGAGGTGGAGTGCGACGTAGCTCCCCGTAATCGCGGCCGTGCGGGTGCCGCCGTCGGCCTGCAGCACGTCGCAGTCGATCCTGATCGAGCGCTCGCCGAAGCCGGCAAGGTCGGTCACCGCGCGCAGCGCCCGGCCGATGAGGCGCTGGATTTCCATGGTGCGCCCGCTCTGCCGGCCGCGCGCCGCCTCGCGGTCGGTGCGCGTGCCGGTCGAGCGCGGCAGCATGCCGTATTCGGCGCTCACCCAGCCGGTGCCGCTGTTCCTCAGGTGCGGGGGGACGCGCTCCTCGATGGAGGCGGTGCACAGCACGTGGGTGTCGCCGAAGCGGGCGAGGCAGGAGCCCTCGGCATATTTGTTGAAGCGCGGCTCGAGGCTGATCGCGCGAAGCTGGTCGGGGGAGCGGCCGGAGGGTCGCATGGACGGTTCCTGAATAGAGGGGAAAGGGCCGCCTAAACTATCGTCGCGCGGCCGGCCCTGTCCACCGGCTCGGCGGGGCGCGCGGGACGGAGCCTGCAGCGCGCGGACGGGCCCAAGTTGACGCTTCCTAGGGGGCTCACTACATTCCAGGCCATTGTTGATGGGACCTGCGGCCGGCGCCCTCGGGGTGCGGCCGCGTAAGGCGCCGCGTCAACGCGGCGGTGGGCGACAGATGCAGACGACCCGGAGCACGGAGATACCCTTGAACGAGCGCGCGCGCGAGATCCTCCGCCGCATCATCGACGGCTATCTTGAGACCGGCGAGCCGGTCGGCTCGCGCACCATTTCGCGCCAAAAGGGCATCGCGCTGTCGCCGGCGACGATCCGCAACGTGATGGCGGACCTCGAGGAATCGGGCCTGCTCTACGCGCCGCATACCTCGGCGGGACGCATGCCGACCGAGGCCGGCTTGAGGCTCTTCGTGCACGGGCTCCTGGAGATCGGCGGGCTCGGCGAGGAGGAGCGCCGCCGCATCGAGAGCCAATGCAAGACGGCCGGGCGCAGCCTGGCCCAGGCGCTCGAGGAGGCGACCGAGACGCTCTCGGGCCTCTCCCATTGCGCCGGCCTCGTCATCGCACCCAAGGCGGAAAGCCCACTCAAGCACATCGAGTTCGTCAACCTCGGCCATGGCCGCGCGCTCGTCGTGCTGGTGAGCGAGGACGGCATGGTCGAGAACCGCATCATCGATCTTCCCGCCGGCTTGCCGCCCTCATCGCTCGTGCAGGCGGGCAACTATCTCAACGCCAAGCTCGCCGGCCGCACGCTCGAGGAGGCGCGCAAGCTGGTGCTCGGCGAGCTCGAGGCGCGCCGCGCCGAGCTCGACGAGCTCACCCGCAAGGTGGTCGAGGCCGGGCTGGCCGTGCCCGCGGGCGAGGGCACCGCCGGCGTGCTCATCGTGCGCGGCCAGTCGAACCTGCTCGGCGACGTGCGCGCGGTCGAGGATCTGGAGCGCATCCGCGAGCTCTTCGCCATTCTCGAGACCAAGGAGAGCCTGCTGCGCCTCATCGAGTCCGCCGGTACGGCCGAGGGCGTGCAGATCTTCATCGGCGCCGAGAACAATCTTTTTGCGCACGCGGGTTGCTCGATGATCATCGCGCCCTTCGGCAACAGCCGCGAGAAGATCGTGGGCGCCATCGGCGTGATCGGCCCGACCCGTCTCAACTACGCCCGCATCATCCCCATGGTCGACTATACCGCCAAGGTGATCGGGCGCATGCTCGGATGAGCGACGGCGAGAGCGTTCAAGGAAAGGAAGCCATGGCGGAATCGGAAGAGTGGCCGCAAGACGAGGAGAGCGGGGAGCCCGCGGCGGACGCGGCGGCGGAGGCGACGGCCGAAGCTGCGGTCGAGGAAGGCGGGGCGGAAGCGGCGAAATCGCCGGCCGAGCAGATTGCCTACCTCGAGGCCAAGTGCGCCGAGCTCAAGGACCAGCTCTTGCGCGCCCTTGCCGAGGCGGAGAACACGCGGCGGCGCACCCGCAGGGAGATCGAGGACACGGCCAAATACGCCGTCGCCAATCTCGCCAAGGATCTGCTTTCGGCCCCCGACAATCTGCGCCGGGCACTCGATGCCATCCCGGCGGAGGGGCGCCAGGGCGACGAGCTCCTCGATCGGCTCGCCGCGGGCGTCGAGCTCGTCGAGCGCGAGATGCACGCCATTTTCGAGCGCCACGGCATCAAGCGGATCGACCCGCTCGGCCAGCCCTTCGACCACAACTTCCACCAAGCCCTCTTCGAGGTGACCGCGGCAGAAGAGCCGCCCGGCACGATCGTCCAAGTGCTGGCACCCGGCTATGTCATCCACGACCGCCTCTTGCGCCCCGCCCTGGTCGGCGTCGCCAAGGCGCCTCCGGTCGAAGCCGCGGCCGAGGAGGCCGGGACGCGCGCCGACAAGACGCCATGGGGTAAGGCACAAGAGTGATCGCGCGCTCTGCGGGCAGCGGGCGTCGCTCACCCGCAGGCGGGAGGAGAGAGAAACTCCCCTGCCGGATCGTGCGCTTGATGGCGCCGGCGCGCGCGGCTGCGCGTGGCGACCGCATAGCAATAGACGCAACCGTGCGGGCAGCTGTCGTAGTCGCCGATATCGCGGCTCTCGGCGCAGAGGCAGCCCGGCCGATTGCCCTTGGTCGGGGCTTCGATCTTGCGTCCTGCCACGGCCGAGAGGCGCTCGGCATCGATGCAGCGCGCCTCGCCGACGCCCTCGCCGCCAAGCTGCGGCTGGGCGCATAGCGAGAGGCGCATGCCGTGCTCGCTCGCTCGTGCCGCCAGCTCGTGCGCGAGCGCACGCTTCGCGTCATCGTCCGGATCGTGCCAGGCGAAGCCGAAGCTCTTTGCGGCGCGATCCAGGTTGCGCCGGGTCTTGCGGTAAATCTGCGCGAACGAGATCACCACCTCGTCGACTGCACCGGCGAGGCCTTGCGCCAGCTTGGCGAAATTGGCGGGGTGCCATTCGAGCGGGGTCAAGGAGGTGACGAGGACCGGATCGTAGCGCCACACCACGCACTTGGCGCCGAACTCCCGCGCCAGCGTCTGCGCGAGCTCGATCGAGCGGTGCGGCTCGATCACCGAGCTCTCGAGCGCGCGGGGATAGCCGGTGATGGTGAGCTGCAGGATGAAGGGAAAGCCGCGCCGACGGAGCTCGGAGAGTGCCTCCCCGAACGGCCCCGGATTGCGTGTCCAGAACACGAAGCCGTCGACCGCGTCCCGCGTGAGCGGCACCTCATAGACCTGCCCTCCGTAAGGGTTGACCATGCGGCAAAAGCCGGCCTCCAGCCGGGCCATGAACCAGCGGCCGTAAAACGCCGGGATGTCGGTCTTGTAGCTTGCCGAGATGATCATCTTGGGGAGGATATAGCGCTTGCGCCTTCTTGCGCTATGTGCAGGCGCCTCGGACCAGCTCAGGTGCGTCCTTCGAGACGCGCGCTCCGCGCGCTCCTCAGGATGAGGTAAAGTCTTACTGCCACACACAAATCTCCTCATCCTGAGGAGCGATCCGAAGGGTCGCGTCACGAAGGACCCCCGATGGTTTTGCAAGCATCGGGAGATGTGTGCGGGCGCGGGCACGCGGCCGGCCCCGAAGTCGGGCGGGGAAGGGCCGGGAGGGGGCCGCTGCGGCCCCCCGCCAGACCGGTCGCCGCAGGATTCCGCCCCTCCCCGGCTTGTAGCGCCGCTTTTCCCTCCCCATATGAGTGCGCGGGGTTCACAAGACATCGCGAGCGTAGCGAGCGCTGGCAAATCAGGGGACTCCCAGGGCGCTGTCGCAGGCCCGGAGGGGTCCGCCGCAAGAGGTGGAAACAACATGGCAAAGCTCATTGGCATCGACCTCGGTACGACCAACTCCTGTGTCGCCGTCATGGAGGGCGGGGAGGGCAAGGTCATCGAGAACAGCGAGGGCATGCGCACCACGCCCTCGATCGTCGCCTTCACCGACAACGAAGAGCGTCTCGTCGGCCAGGCCGCCAAGCGCCAGGCGGTGACCAACCCGGAGAACACCTTCTTCGCGATCAAGCGCCTGATCGGGCGGCGCTATGACGACCCGATGGTGGAGAAGGACAAGGGCCTGGTGCCCTACCGCATCATCCGGGGCGACAACGGCGACGCCTGGGTCGAATCGCGCGGCAAGAAATACTCGCCGAGCCAGATCAGCGCCTTCATTCTGCAGAAGATGAAGGAGACGGCCGAGGCTTATCTCGGCGAGAAGATCGACCAGGCGGTCATCACCGTTCCCGCCTATTTCAACGATTCCCAGCGCCAGGCGACCAAGGACGCGGGCCGCATCGCCGGCCTCGAGGTCTTACGCATCATCAACGAGCCGACCGCGGCAGCGCTCGCCTACGGGCTCGAGAAGAAGGGCACGGGCACGATCGCGGTCTACGACCTGGGCGGCGGCACCTTCGACATCTCGGTCCTCGAGATCGGCGATGGCGTGTTCGAGGTGAAATCGACCAACGGCGACACCTTCCTCGGCGGCGAGGACTTCGACCTGCGGCTGGTCGACTACCTGGCCGACGAGTTCAAGAAGGAGCAGGGCACGGACCTGCGAAAGGACAAGCTGGCGCTGCAGCGCCTGAAGGAAGAGGCCGAGAAGGCCAAGAAGGAGCTCTCCACCACGACCCAGTACGAGGTGAACCTGCCCTTCATCTCGATGAACGCCCAGGGCCCGCTGCACCTCAACATCAAGCTCTCCCGCGCCAAGCTGGAGGCGCTGGTCGA
>DATEQI010000005.1:0-19556 GCA_035272805.1 Alphaproteobacteria bacterium
CCCCTCTCCCGCTTGCGGGAGAGGGAGGGACCCATTGCGCAGCAATGGGAGGGTGAGGGACGGCTCCGACATCCGGCAATCCCTCACCCTTCCCATCCCTCCGGGATGGGCCCCTTCCCTCTCCCGCAAGCGGGAGAGGGACTTATCGCGATTGGCGGCGGCGCGACGATGTGTGCATCAACTAGCGCTTGCGGGAGAGGGAGTCGTGGCGCGCCGCCACGGCTTCACGCACAGTTGGCTTGACCCGGCCAAAAGAGTTGAGTAGCAATGGTTTACTCGCGTTCGCCGGCAGCAAGAAGCGTTGAGCTAGCGAAGATAAAGGGAGGCGTCGGGCGGGCGGGACTTGGGGCGGCAGCGCCTCGGCGCGGTGTCGCGCCGGGCGCTTGGGCCAATCCCTGGTGTCCTCCCTCCGGCCGCGGTCACGAGGAGGCGTCATGGCTGAGTTGCAGCAAGAAGTACCGCAAGGCGGCAGGCCCGGCTCGCCCGGGCTCGACACCTTTCCCAAGCTTCTCATCCTCCACGCGCGCCTGCGCCCGGAGCGGCCCGCCGTGCGGGAGAAGGACTTCGGCATCTGGCAGAGCTGGAGCTGGCGCGAGGCACTCGCCCAAGTGCGCGCGATCGCCTGCGGTCTCGCCGCGGCGGGCTTGAAGCGCGGCGACAAGCTCGCGGTCGTGGGCGACAACCGCCCCCATCTCTATTGGTCGATGGTGGCGGCCCAGGCCCTGGGTGCGGTGCCGGTGCCGATCTATCAGGATGCCAATGCCGGCGAGATGCAGTTCGTGCTCGAGCACGCCGAGGTGCGTTTCGCCGTCGCCGAGGACCAGGAGCAGGTCGACAAGCTGCTCGAGGCGATGGAGCGCCTGAAGGGCCTCGAGCGCATCATCTACGACGATCCGCGGGGCCTGAGGAACTACAAGCAGCCGGCCCTCATGAGCCTCGCCAGCCTCGAGGAGGCGGGCAGCACCTTCGACGCCGCTCATCCCTCGTTTTTCATGGACGAGATCGCCAAGGGCAAGGGCAGCGACGTCGCGAGCTTCTACTACACCTCGGGCACCACCGGCCAGCCCAAGGGGGTGATGCTCTCCTTCGACAACCTGATCCTGACCGCGCAAAGTGCCGCCGAGCTCGAGGGGCTCAACGAGCGCGACCTGGCCCTCGCCTATCTCCCCATGGCCTGGGTCGGCGACAACGTGTTCTCGGTGGCGCAGGCCTATTGCACGGGCTTCTGCATCGCGTGTCCGGAATCGGGGGCCACCGTCATGCAGGATTTGCGCGAGATCGGGCCGACCTATTTCTTCGCTCCGCCGCGCATCTGGGAGAACATCCTGACCGGCGTCATGATCCGCATCGAGGACGCGGGCGCCTTGAAGCGCGCCATGTTCAAGACTTTCATGGATCACGCGCGGCGCGTCGGCACGCGCATCCTGATCGGCGAGCGCGTGACCCTCATGGACCGCCTCATCTATTGGCTCGGCGGGTTGCTCGTCTACGGACCGCTCAAGAACACCCTCGGCATGAGCCGCATCCGCCTCGCCTACACGGCGGGCGAGGCGATCGGGCCGGACATCTTCACCTTCTACCGCTCGCTCGGCGTCAACATCAAGCAGCTCTACGGCTCGACCGAGGCCTCGGTGTTCGTCACCATCCAGCCCAACCGGGAGATCTGGCCCGAGACGGTGGGCCGGCCCGTGGCGGGGGTCGAGCTCAAGATCACCGAGGGCGGCGAGGTGATGTTCAAGAGCCCGGGCGTCTTCATCGAGTACTACAAGAATCCCGAGGCGACCGCCGCCGCCAAGACTCCGGACGGCTGGATGCACACGGGAGACGCCGGCTACATCGACGAGCATGGCCATTTGAAGATCATCGATCGCGCCGCCGACGTGGGCCGCTTGTCGAACGGCACCCTCTTCGCGCCCAAATACCTCGAGAACAAGCTCAAGTTCTTCCCCTACATCAGGGAGGCGGTCGCCTTCGGCCACGGCCGCGACCATGCCGCGGCCTTCATCTCTATCGACATGGGGGCCGTCGGCAACTGGGCCGAGCGGCGCGGCCTCGCCTATTCGAGCTACAGCGAGCTCGCGGACAAGCCCGAGGTCTACGAGCTCATCAAGGGCAACGTCGAGGCGGTCAACCGCGACCTCGCGCGCGATCCCGTGCTCGCGGGCTCGCAGATCAAGCGCTACCTCGTGCTGCGCAAGGAGCTCGACGCGGACGACGGCGAGCTCACGCGCACGCGCAAAGTGCGCCGCCGCTTCATCGGCGAGAAATACGCGACCCTGGTGGAGGCCCTCTACTCCGGGAAGACGGAGTGCGAGCTCGAGATCCAGATGAAGTTCGAGGACGGCCGCACCGGCACGGTGCGTGCCGTGATCCGCATCGCGGACGCCGAGACCTTCGCTGGCGCCGGCGGCCGCGCGCTCGGCGAGCCGGCACCGCTCAAGAAGGCGAGCTGAGGAAGACAGGGCCGATGGCAGAGCTGCCCGCCGCGCGCGCGACCGGCGACGTCCTCCTCGAGGTCGAGAGCATCAGCCTTTCCTTCGGCGGCGTGCGCGCGCTCTCGGGCGTGAGCTTCGACGTGAGGAAAGGCGAGATCCGCGCCATCATCGGTCCGAACGGTGCCGGCAAGAGCTCGATGCTCAACTGCATCAACGGCTTCTACAAGCCCCAGGAGGGCACCATCACCTACAAGGGGCGGGCGGTGCACCACATGCGCCCGCACGACGCCGCCAAGGAAGGCATCGCGCGCACCTTCCAGAACATCGCCCTCTTCCGCGGCATGTCCACACTCGACAACATCATGACCGGGCGGCTCTTGAAGATGCGCACGAATTTCCTCTTCGATGCCGTGCACCTCGGGCGCGCGGCGCGCGAGGAGATCCGCCATCGCGAGTTCGCCGAGCGCATCATCGACTTCCTCGAGATCCAGGCCATCCGCAAGGTCCCCGTCGGCCGCCTCCCCTACGGCCTGCAGAAGCGCGTCGAGCTCGGCCGGGCGCTCGCGGCGGAGCCCGAGCTCCTGCTGCTCGACGAGCCGATGGCCGGCATGAACGTCGAGGAGAAGGAGGACATGAGCCGCTTCATCCTCGACGCGAACGAGGAGTTCGGCATCACGGTGGCACTCATCGAGCACGACATGGGCGTGGTGATGGACATCTCGGACCGCATCGTGGTGCTCGACTACGGGCGCAAGATCGCCGACGGCACGCCCGACGACGTGCGCACCGATCGCGCCGTGATCGACGCCTATCTCGGGGTGAGCCATGAGTAGCGCCGACTGGATTGCTTCGCCTTCGGCTCGCAATGACGGAGAGGAGCGTCATTGCGAGGAGGCAAAGCCGACGAAGCAATCCATGCGCGCGACGGCGGGGACCTGACCCATGCATTTTCTTTACTCGATCACCATCGACCCGTTCGCGCAGATCATCGCGGCACCCGACTTCTTCCTCGAGGTGCTGGTCGGGGGACTGCTCACGGGCGTCATGTACTCGCTCGTGGCCCTTGGTTTCGTGCTCATCTACAAGGCCTCGGGCGTGTTCAACTTCGCCCAGGGCACCATGGTGCTGTTCGCGGCCCTCACCTTCGTCGGCCTCATCGAGCTCAAGCTGCCGATCTGGCTCGCCGCCGTCCTCACCATGGCGGTGATGACGGCGTTCGCCTTCGCGGTCGAGCGCCTGGTGCTGCGCCCGCTCGTCAATCAGGCGGAGATCATCCTCTTCATGTCCACCATCGGCATCGGCTTCGTGCTGGAGGGCTTGGGCCAGATGCTATGGGGCGGGGACGTGCACACGCTCGACATCGGGCTGCCGAGCGGACCGATCAAGCTCGGTTTCATCACCATCAGCAAGTTCGACCTCGTGGCGGCAGTCGTCGCGGGCCTGCTCGTAACCGTGCTCGCGGTCTTCTTCCAGAGAACCCGCATCGGCCGCGCGCTCCGCGCCGTCGCGGACGACCATCAGGCGGCCCTCTCGGTCGGCATTTCGCTCAAGCAGATCTGGGTCATCGTGTGGACGACGAGCGGACTCGTGGCCCTCGTCGCGGGCATCATGTGGGGCACCAGTCTCGGCGTGCAGTTCTCCTTGACGCTGGTGGCGCTCAAGGCGTTGCCGGTCTTGATCCTGGGCGGCTTCACCTCGGTGCCGGGCGCCATCGTGGGCGGGCTCATCGTGGGTGCGGTCGAGAAGATCGGCGAGGTGTTCTGGGGCCCGGCGTTGGGGGGCGCGATCGAGGACTGGCTCGCCTACATGCTGGCCCTCGTCTTCCTGCTGTTCCGGCCGCAAGGGCTGTTCGGCGAGCGCATCATCGAGAGGGTCTAGGCGATGCTCTACCGCGAGGCCGGGCAATTCAAGACGAGCTACGCCGCCGACCAGGCGATCTTCCCGATCCTGCAGGACCGCTTGGCACTTGTCGTCCTGCTGGCGGCCGCCTTCATCGGCGTCCCGCTCGCCGCCAACGAATATTGGCTGAGCACGATCTTCGTGCCCTTCCTCTGCTATGCGCTCGCGGCCCTCGGCCTCAACCTCCTCACCGGCTATGCCGGGCAGGTCTCGCTCGGCACCGGCGGCTTCATGGCGGTCGGCGCGTTCTCTGCCTATAAGCTCGCGACCGCCTTTCCCGGCCTCAACATCGTCTTTGTCCTGCTCATCGCCGGGCTGATCGCGGCGGCCGTGGGCATCCTCTTCGGCATCCCGAGCCTGCGGATCAAGGGCCTTTACCTCGCGGTCGCCACGCTTGCGGCGCAGTTCTTCCTCATCTGGCTCTTCAACCGCGTGCCCTGGTTCACCAATTATTCGAGCTCGGGCGTGATCTCGGCCCCGCCGCGCGCGGTCTTTGCTCACATCTTCGTGACCGGCCCCGAGGCGCACCCGGTGGGCAAGTATCTCTTCGCCCTCAGCGTGGTGGCGCTCCTGGCGCTTGCCGCCAAGAACATGGCGCGCTCCGCCACGGGGCGCGCCTGGATGGCGATCCGCGACATGGACATCGCCGCGGAGATCATCGGCATCCGCCCGCTTGCGACCAAGCTTCTCGCCTTCGCGATCAGCTCGTTCTACATCGGCATCGCGGGTGCCCTCTGGGCCTTCGTCTATACCGGCAGCGTCGAGCCGCTCGCCTTCGACATCGATCGCTCGTTCCAGATCCTCTTCATGGTCATCATCGGCGGGCTCGGCAGCATCCTCGGCGCCTTCTTGGGGGCGGCCTTCATCGTGCTCCTGCCGATCCTCTTGATCAATGTGCCGTCGCTCATCGGCTTGAACATCAATGTGACCACGGTTACCAATCTTCAATTCATCATCTTCGGCTCGCTCATCGTCTTCTTCCTGATCGCCGAGCCGAACGGCCTGGCGCGGCTTTGGCAGATCGGCAAGGAGAAGCTGCGGATGTGGCCGTTCCCCTACTGAGGTGCTAGTTGATGCACACGTCTCCCGATGCTTGCAAAACGATCGGGGGTCCTCCGTGACGCGACCCTTCGGGTCGCTCCTCAGGATGAGGAGATTTGTGTGTGGCAGTAAGACTTTACCTCATCCTGAGGAGCGCGCGGAGCGCGCGTCTCGAAGGACCCCCCGCGTACGCGGGGGCGGTCCGAGGCGCCCGCACAGAGCGCATGAACCTGATTTTCGTTGCTCCACGGAGTTGTGTGCATTCCCTAGTACTGAGGCGGAGGGGGGAAGCGCCAGCGGCCGAGGTGCGGTTCGCCGGGAGAGAGCGTTTGCGCGGATATTCGCGCGATGCTAGGCTGCGCCAACTGCCGGAAATGGACCTTGCAGAGCCGCTAACTGCGCACCCGGCATTCGCGTTCGATTACAAGGGAGGAGTTCATGGACCTCAGGAAACTCGCGGTCGGTCTCGTGACCATCGGAGCGCTCGCTTGGACGCTCGGGGCCAGCGAGGCCTTGGCGCAGAACGAGCAATTCATTCCGCGCCTCGTCTACCGCACGGGGCCTTACGCGCCGAACGGCATCCCCTTCGCCGACGGCTACGGCGACTATCTCGACATGCTCAACGCGCGCGACGGCGGTGTGGGCGGCGTGAAGATCACTTACGAGGAGTGCGAGACGGCCTACAACAACGACAAGGGAGTGGAATGCTACGAGCGCCTCAAGGGCAAGGGCCCGACGGGTGCCTCGCTTGTCGATCCGCTCTCGACCGGCATCACCTACGCCCTCATCGAGCGCGCGACCAACGACAAGATTCCCGTGATTTCGATGGGCTACGGCCGCGCCGACGCGAGCTACGGGCCGGTCTTCCCCTACACCTTCACCTTCCCCTCGACCTATTGGGCCGGGGCCGATGCCATCGTCCAGTACATCGGCGGCAAGGAAGGCGGCATGGCCAACCTCAAGGGCAAGAAGCTCGCCCTCGTCTTCCACGACAGCGCCTACGGCAAGGAGCCGATCACCACGCTCGAGAAGCTGTCGCAGAAGCTCGGCTTCGAGTTCAGCAAGTTCGCCGTCTCGCCTCCGGGCATCGAGCAGAAATCCATCTGGCTGCAGATCCGCCAGCAGAAGCCCGATTGGGTGCTGATGTGGGGCTGGGGCGTGATGAACTCGACCGCGATCAAGGAGGCGGCCAACGTCGGCTATCCCATGGACCACTTCATCGGCATCTGGTGGTCGGGTGCCGAGCCCGACGTGGAGCCGGCAGGGGCGGCGGCCAAGGGTTACCTCGCCGCCAACTTCACCGGCGTCGGCGCCGATTTCCCGATCATCCAGGACATCCTCAAAAACGTCTATGCCAAGGGCGGCGGCCACGCCACGAAGGAGAAGGTCGGCGAGGTGCTTTACGACCGCGGCGTGGTGAACGCGATCTACGACACGGAGGCCATTCGCACGGCGCAAGGCAAGTATGGCAAGAAGCCGCTCACGGGCGAGCAGGTGCGCTGGGGCCTGGAGAACCTCAACTTGACCGATGCGCGCATCAAGGAGCTCGGCGCCGACGGTCTCTTGACCGGGGTGAAGCTCTCCTGCGAGGACCACGAGGGTGCCGGCAACGCGAAGATCCAGCAGTGGGACGGGCAGCACTGGAAGACCATCACCGGCTGGATCGTGCCGGAGCGCGGCATGCTGCGCGAGATGTACAAGGAGTCGGCGCTCGCCTACGCCCAGGAGAAGGGCATCAAGCCGCGCGACTGCGCCAAGGAGCTGGCAACGAAGTAACGCCTGATCCGGCGTCGAGAAGCGGGCGCCAAGCCGTGGAGCGCGAGCGGGCCCTGCTCGAGGTCAACAGCGTCGAGGTCATTTACGACCACGTGATCCTCGTGCTCAAGGGCGTCTCGCTCCAGGTTCCCGAGGGGGGCATCGTCGCTCTCCTCGGGGCCAACGGCGCCGGCAAGACCACGACGCTCAAGGCGATCTCCAACCTCTTGCGCGCCGAGCGCGGGGAGGTCACCAAAGGCACCATCGAGTTCAAGGGCGCGCGCGTCGATCGCTTGTCGCCGAACGAGCTCGTGCGGCGCGGCGTCATCCAGGTGATGGAGGGCCGCCACTGCTTCGGCCACCTGAGCGTGGAGGAGAATCTCCTCGCCGGCGCCTTCACGCGCCGCGACGGCCGCGCCAACATCGCGCGCGACCTCGAGCGGGTCTATAGCTACTTCCCGCGCATCAAGGAACGCCGGAAATCCCAAGCCGGCTACACCTCCGGCGGCGAGCAGCAAATGATCGCGATCGGCCGGGCGCTCATGTCGCGGCCCACGATGATGCTGCTGGACGAGCCCTCCATGGGCCTGGCGCCGCAGCTCGTCGAGGAGATCTTCGAGATCGTCAAGCAGCTCAACGAGAAGGAGAAGGTTAGCCTGCTGCTCGCCGAGCAGAACACCAACATCGCGCTGCGCTTTGCCGATTACGGCTACATCCTCGAGAACGGCCGCATCGTGCTCGACGGCCCGGCGCAGATGCTGCGCGAAAACGAGGACGTCAAGGAGTTCTATCTCGGTCTCGCCGGCGAGCGGCGCCGGAGCTACCGGGAGGTCAAGCATTACAAGCGGCGCAAGCGCTGGCTCGCGTGACGGACGCGATCCTCGCACCCCGCAGCGCCGCGACCGCCCGAGGAAGCATGATGGCCAAGGCGGCCGCCCATTACGACGAGCTCGAGACGCGCGCTCCCCAGCTGCGCGAGGGTGCGCAATTCGCGGCCTTGCGCGTCCTCATCCGAGAGGCGAAAGCGAAGGCGCCCGGCTGGCGGCGCATCCTCAAGGACGTCGATCCGGCACTGGTCCTGGACCGCGCCGCGCTTGCCACCCTACCGCTCACGCGCAAGTCCGAGCTCGTCGAGCTGCAACGCGCAACACCACCCTTGGGCGGCCTCGTCACGCGCGCGCCTGCCGCACTGCGCCGCATCTTCGCTTCCCCCGGTCCCATCTACGATGCCGAGGGCGAGGGGCGCGACTATTGGCGCTTGGCACGCGCGCTCTTCGCCGCCGGCTTCCGCCCAGGCGATCTCGTGCACAACAGCTTCTCCTATCACCTGACGCCGGCAGGCGCGATGCTCGAGGACGGCGCGGCCGCACTCGGCTGCGCGGTCATCCCGGGCGGGGTCGGCCAGAGCGAGCTCCAGGTCAAGACCATCGTCGATCTCAAGCCCGACGGCTATATGGGAACACCCTCCTTTCTCAAGATCCTCTTCGACAAGGCAAGCGAGCTCTCGGCCGACCTCGGCTCGCTCAAGCGCGCACTCGTCGGGGCCGAGGCGCTGCCGCCTTCCTTGCGTGCCGAGCTCGAGGGCCACGGCCTCAGCGTGCTGCAATGCTATGCGACCGCCGACCTCGGCCTCATCGCCTACGAATCCGAGGCCAAGGAGGGCATGATCGTGGACGAGGGCGTCATCCTCGAGCTGGTGCGCCCGGGCACCGGCGATCCCGTGGCCGAGGGCGAGGTCGGCGAGGTGGTGGTGAGCGTCCTCAACCCCGTCTATCCGCTGATCCGCTTCGCGCTCGGCGATCTCTCCGCCATCCTTCCGGGGATCAGCCCTTGCGGCCGCACGGGGCCCCGCATCAAGGGCTGGATGGGCCGCGCCGACCAGACGACCAAGGTGCGCGGCATGTTCGTGCGCCCGAGCCAGATCGCCGAGGTCGCCAAGCGCCACGGCGAGATCGTGAAGGCCCGCCTCGTCGTCGACCAGAAGGACCGCCTCGACGTGGCAACGCTCAGCTGCGAGGTGAAGGATGCCGCCGCGCCTGCGCTCGCCCAGGCGATCGCCGAGAGCTTTCTTGCGATTGCCAAGCTGCGCGCCACGATAGTACTCGTGGCCCCCGGCACGCTGCCCAACGACGGCAAGGTGATCGACGACGTACGCAAATATGAGTAGCGCCCCTGCCCGCGGGCCCCGCGTGCCGCATACACGCGCTTGATCTCGCCCGAGCTGCGCTGGTCAACGAGCGCGCCGCAGCCCGAGAGGCGCGCCTCGCGCCCTCCCAGCGACGACCTCTTGATAATAAAACCCAGCAATATCAATCCATTAAGAATTTGAGCCACCGCCTAGCCCTTGTGATAAAAATCACACTATTGCCCTATTTCCGGCCCAGGCGGGTCACATTCGGCGTTAAATATCACCCTCGGTAAAGACCTCCCCTCTTTGCCAGAGGCTGCCCCCTCAGCCTCCGGATCCGGGTCGCCAAGACCCGGAACCCCCTTGCAGCCAGCGGCTCACACCGCTGGCTGCAATTTTTTTGCCCTCTGTTTCCTGCGCAGCCCACGAATTCCTGTGACGGCGGCCGCGGCGGCCGCTATTCAAGGAGCCCATGGCGCTCCTCGAGGCTCAGGATCTCGTTTGCGTGCGCGGCGAGCGCACGGTGTTCGCCGCCTTGAGCCTCGCGCTCGAGCCGGGCGAGGCGCTGGTGCTTTCCGGCCCCAACGGCAGCGGCAAATCGAGCCTCTTGCGTCTTTTGGCCGGGCTGTTGCGTCCAGCCGCGGGGCGCATTCTCTGGCAGCACAGCCTCATTACCGACGATCCTCAAGCGCACCGCGGCCGGCTCTCTTACGTCGGCCATCAGGACCCGGTGAAGCCGGTCTTGAGCGTGCGCGAGAACCTCACCTTCTGGACGCGGCTCAAGGGCGGAGCGGACAGAGCGGTTTCCCACGCGCTCGAGCGCTTCGGCCTCTTGGCACTCGCGGACGTGCCGGGACGCATGCTCTCGGCCGGCGAGCGGCGCCGGCTCAACCTGGCGCGTCTCCTCTCGGCACCGGCGCCGCTCTGGCTCCTCGACGAGCCCACGGTCGGGCTCGACAAAGGCTCGGTCGCAGCCCTTGAGGCCGTGCTCGCGGCGCACCGCGCGCAGGGCGGGCTTCTCCTCATTGCCACCCATCTGCCGCTCGCGCTCGCAGGTGCCAGCGAGCTCGGCCTGGCGCGCTTTGCGAGCACGGAAGCCGCGGCGTGACAGCACTTCTTGCCATTCTCAAGCGCGACCTGCGCCTCGCCTTGCGCCAAGGGGCGGACACCCTCGTCGTCGTGCTCTTCTTCGTGCTCACCGTGACGCTCTTCCCCTTCGGCGTCGGCCCTGAGCCCGATGTGCTCGCCCGCATCGCCTCCGGCGTCATCTGGGTGACCGCACTCCTCGCCTCGCTGCTCTCCCTCGAGCGCCTTTTCCAGACGGATTACGAGGACGGCGGGCTCGACTTGCTCGTCTTGGCCCCCGTCGGGCTGGAAAGCATGGTGCTGGCCAAGTGCCTCGCGCATTGGCTCACCACCGGCGTGCCGCTCATCGTGGCGGCACCGCTCTTGGCACTTTTCCTCGACCTGCCGGCCGACGGCTTGGGCGGCCTCCTCCTCGCCATGCTCTTGGGCACGCCGACGCTCACCTTGGTGGGGGCCATCGGCGCGGCACTTGTGCTGGGCGCGCGGCGCGGCGGCGTGCTGATCTCGCTGCTCGTCCTGCCGCTCTATGTGCCCGTGCTGATCTTCGGCGTCGCGGCCGTCGATGGAGCCGTCGCCGGCTTCCCGATGCGTCCCCATCTCATGGTTCTGGGCGGGCTCTTCCTCGGCGCACTTGTCCTTGCGCCGTGGGCGAGTGCGGCAGCACTGCGCCAAGCGGTCGAGTGAGCACGCTCCGGTCCAACGCGCCGCGCAGCCGCCGGGGCGCAAATTTGTCACGCGGAGCGCGCGTCGTCCTGCGCTTTTATCTGGCAGAGCCAGCCGGCGGGTGCGATAATCGCGCGCTTAGAACAACGGACCCGAGAACGGGCGGTCCCGATGAGTCGAGCCATACGGCACCGTCGGAGAGGGGGTTGCCGCTATGCAAGTCGCGCAGATTCTGAAGACGAAGGACGGGGCGGTCACCACCGTTGCGCCGGATGTCCAAATCGCGGACGCGGTCCGCACGCTTTCGCGCCACCGCATCGGCGCCGTGCTCGTGATGAGCGGCGAGGACAAGGTCGCCGGCATCCTCTCGGAGCGCGATATCATTCACGGGCTTGCCGAGCACGGCCAGCGCCTGCTCGATATGCGTGTCTCCGACGTCATGACCAAGGCAGTCGTGACATGCTCGCCCCACAATACGGTCGAGGAGATCATGCGCGAGATGACCAACCGGCGCGTACGCCATATTCCCGTTCTCGATGGCGGCCGGCTCGTCGGCATCATCTCGATCGGCGACGTCGTGAAGAGCCGCCTCGAGGAGCTCTCCGCCGAGAGCGACCTGCTGCGCAATTACATCGTCGGCGCGTGAGGAGACACCTCTCCCTATCGGGCCGCCTTGCGGCAGCAGCCTAGCATGCCCTCGTGAGCGGCACGGGGCGCTCACGCGCCTGCACATCTCCGTGATTTCACGAGCTGCGGACGGTCTCGCCGGCCGCATGTTCTTGATCCCCGCAGCCCTCGAGCGCGCCGCGCCTAAATTTGGGGTGGCGGCCTCGCGCCGAAAGCGTAAGCTCGGCCATTCGCGGCGGGAGCTTGAGATGGCAGCGGCACGGATTCTTGCGGACGGTATCGCGGCCAACATAGGGGTCGGCTTGCGGGCACCGCATATTGCCGAGGTCCTCGCCTCCCGCCCCGCCATCGGCTGGCTCGAGGTCCATTCCGAGAATTACATGGGGGGCGGTCCGGCGCTCGCAACACTCCTGAAGTTGCGCCGCGACTACCCCCTGAGCCTTCACGGCGTGGGCCTCTCGCTCGGCACGGCGGAGGGGCTCGATCGCGCGCATCTTCTGCGTCTCAAGGAGCTGGTGGAGCGGAGCGAGCCCTTCCTCGTCTCCGAGCATCTCGCGTGGAGCGTCACCGGCGGCGTCTATCTCAACGACCTCCTCCCGCTGCCCTTGACCGAGGAGACGCTCGCGGTGGTGAGCCGCAACATCGCGCTGATGCAGGAGACGCTCGGGCGGCGCGTTCTCATCGAGAATCCGTCGAGCTATCTCCGCTTCCGCCATTCGGCGATCCCCGAGCCCGAGTTCCTCGCCGAGCTCGTGCGGAGGACGGGCTGCGGCCTGCTCTGCGACGTGAACAACATCTACGTGAGCTGCACCAATTTCGCCGAGGACGCCGCGGCCTATCTCGCCGCGTTCCCGGGCGACGCGGTGGGCGAGATTCACCTTGCCGGCCATTTCCGCAGCGAGCGGCACGGGCGTGCGCTCCTCATCGACGATCATGGCGCTCAGGTGAGCGATGAGGTCTGGGCGCTCTATGGCCGAGCACTCGAGCGCTTCGGCATGGTGCCCACGCTCATCGAGTGGGACATGAACCTGCCGCCGTGGGCCACCCTCCTCGCCGAGGCGAGGCGCGCCCAAGAAGTGGCCGAAAGCATAATGGCGGCCGATGCCGACGCTGGCTGAGCTGCAGCGCCACATGCGCACGGCGCTCCTCGAGGGAGAGGAGGCGGCCGTCGCACCGCACATTCGCGGCGACGGCCTCACGGCGGCGGAGCGGCTCGCCGTCTACCGCAACAATGTGATGTCGTCCCTCACGGCAGTGCTGGAACAAGTCTTCCCGGCGGTCCGCCGCCTGGTGGATGAGCGCTTCTTCGCCTATGCGGCGCATGAGTTTCTCACCCGGCACCCGCCCGCGCGCGCCTGCCTCGCCGATTACGGCGAAGGCTTTGCCGACTTCCTGGCGGCCTTTCCGGCGTGCCGCGAGCTCGTCTATCTCGCCGACGTAGCCCGTCTCGAGTGGCTCATGCATGCGGCGGCAGAGGCACCGGATGCGGCGGCGCTCGCGCCGCAGGCGCTCGAGCGCGTGCGTCCCGAGGAGACCCCGCGTCTTCTTCTCGGCCTCCATCCCTCGCTGGGGCTCATTGCGTCTTCCTGGCCGATCGACCGCATCTGGCGCGCCAACCGCCCCGGGGTAGTGAGCAGCGAGGAGATCGACCTCGATGCCGGCGGCGTTCGGCTTGAAGTGCGGCGGAGCGGCAGCGACGTGGTGATGCGCGCGCTGCCTGCGGCATCCTTTGCCTTCCACGCTGCGCTCAAGGCGGGCGAGACGCTCGGCGCCGCGACCGAGCGCGCGCTCGCGGAGGATGCGGCCTTCGATCTGGCCGCCGCCCTTGTCGAGCTCTTCCGCGAGGGGGCGATCATCGGCTTGGCGCTTGCTCCCGAGATGCCCTCCGCATGAGCGGATAACGCCGCTCCGCCCCCTTCCTCGCCTGGCTTGTCGGACAACGATGCCGCCCTCGTATCATGTCATACCGGGTCGGTCCGTGGCAGCACACCTCGGATCGCGCGAGGGCAGCGCTTTGCGCTAATCTAGGGCTATCCCAATCAACGGAACGGACGCATAGACGGTGAGCGTATCCGAGGATTCGGCTGACGGCGCCTTCAACTGGGGAGGCGCCCCGGAGATAATGCCCTCGCGCGACAAGTGGGAGGGCTTGCGGCGCGCCTTTGCGCGCTTTGCCGCATTGGTGCTGCATGCCCTCGTGCTTGCTTTCTTCGTCCTCGGGCCTGTGTGGACGGTGCCGCCCGTCGAGCCGCCGGTGATCCCTATCGAGCTCGTCCTCGAGGCCCCGCCGAAGAAGGCCGAGCGTCCGCCCCGGACACGGCTTGAGCCAGCACCGCAGCCGCAACCCAAGGCATCGCCGCAGCCGCAGCCGGACGTGCCGCATCTCGAGTCGGGCGGCAGCCCCGAGTTGGCCTCCGGCGCACCGGCTGCGGCCACGGCCACCAAGGCCGCCGCACCCCCCGCCGAAGCGCAACAGGAACAAAAGCCGTCACCGGCGCAACCGGCACCAAGCGAAGCGCCGGCTGCACCTGCGGCTCAGGCACCGGCGCCGGCGCTGCAACCCGCCGAGCCGCTCCCGCCGGAGCCTCCCGCCGTGGCGTTGTCGAGCGCGAAGCCGCCTCCGCCCAAGGCGGAGAAAGGGCAAGCACAGCCGGCTGCGGCAGCCGCGGCGAGTGCCAATACGCCGCCCCAGGTGGCCTCGCTTCCGCCCACGCGCGCGGCACCGAGGCCGCCTGCGGCAGCGCCTGCAGGCCCGGGCGCGAGCGAGCTCGCCGCCCCCGATTGGAGCGACAGCGAGCGGCGCGGCGAGGGCGGGGGCGACCGCTACCTCAACGCCTTGCGCGACGCCATCGTCGACAAGCTGAGCTATCCCGCCTCTGCGCACGGCATGGCCGGTATCGCCAAATACGAGATCGTGATGAACCGTCAGGGCTTCATGCTCAAGCTCGCGATCGTGCAATCGACGGGCTCTCCCGCCCTCGACCGCGCGGGCTTGGACGCGATCGAGAACACCATGCCGTTCGAGCCGCTGCCCTTGCGCATCGTCGGCAATCGGGTCTTCATCCTCGCTACGCTCTACATCGGGCCGGAGGGCACGCGAGGCCCGTAGCGCGGGCGCGTCTCGGCGCGCGGCGCAAGATCGTCCGCCGCGAGCGGTCCTGGGTCGCGGGCATTTGCGCGGGAGTTTGGTGGAGCCGAGGGGGATCGAACCCCTGACCTCCGCATTGCGAACGCGGCGCTCTCCCAGCTGAGCTACGGCCCCACGGGACTGGGTGGGGCTGAACACCGCTGGAAATCAATCTGTTACGGAACTTAGTCTATAGCGAAGTCGGCCTTCGCACATTGGCAAAGGTGCATCTTACTGTGCCAGTTACTGTGCCAGGATGCCGCGCTAGAGCATGATCCAATCAAGTTGAAACAGCCTGGTCGTCACCCCCGCGCGGGGGTCCAGAAGCTACCTGGATTCCCGCTTTTCGCGGGAATGACGATGCGGATGGCCCATTCAACGTGATCGGACTCCACTCTAGCCGTTCACGCCCAGAGGGATCACTTTGTGTTGGCGCAACCAGGATCAAGTTTCAGAGCTGGCTGTTGGCAGACAAATTCGCCTCACGACTGGGTGAAAAGGGGCATGCCTTCCCTCTTGAAGCGAGTCGGACCCGATCTAAGGACATCAGGAACTACGACATGGCACATTCCGAACATAAGACAAATGAGGAAGCCGGTGCGGCGATCGAAAGTCGCACCGACTATTATCTTGTCACCCATCACAACACCTTCATGTACGCAGACCCAGGGTCGCAACGCGTTCGTCACGCGGCATTCGGAATTGCGCCATTGAATCTTGTCCTGAAAATGCACGGTCCCCGAGGCAGGCTCGTGTTCAAGGGGGACGCGCTTTCCGATGGTCATGAGCTATCGTTTGAGCAGCCAATCCACGAGACCCGCGCGCAAGGCCGCTCCGGTAATTTGCACTGCGATGTCGAGAGTTTTGCCGATGACGGCATCGCTCTTAAAATCGGTCCGCAATACGTGTCGGCGGATAGCGATGGCTTTGTTCGCAACAACCGACCGTGGTGCAGAGAATGGGAGCGGTTCCGCCTCGTAAGAGCAGATACGCTGGAGGGAATTGCGCTTCTGCGCCAACACTCCTGGCTTAGCCACCGCGACCGTCGAGTCTTGTCCCTTGCCGCGCATCCTGTCGACCCAGAACAAGAGCGCCCTGCCGAACCGAGCACGTTGTTGACTACCCTGGTCGACATGGCCATCGACCCGCGGCGTGAGTTGGTCTTCGGGCCGGCGCGGGTTCCCCTCGTTGGAAAGGGGCCGTCATTGCTTATTGACAAATCCGACGGTGGCCATCATCGGCCGGCGCGGCTGCACGTCGTTGACGCGCGTGGCGCCGCCCACAGTTTTTCGCGCTTCAAACCGCTTGTGTATTTTTGCGTCTACGGGCACGACTCCTATTACGAATGTCTTCGTCTTTCGCTCATTTCACTCGCAACGCACGGCCGTTACAACGGGACTATCGGCGTTGCGTGCGATCGGCCCGCGAGCGAAGTAATGAAATTCATCCCCGACGCTTTTCACAACCGGCTGATCGTCTCCGCCGCGTCGAAGGATAGAGGCTGGTTCAATCGGTATTATCTCGATCATAGACTCTATGACGACTTTCAGCCGGTTCTCTACTCTGATGTCGACGTGGTTTTTGATTGCGACATCATTAATCTTCTAATCGACATTCTCCTCCAGCGGCAGGTGTGCTGCGCGACTGAAGCCTACGCGCACACCGACCTTGCAGGCCGGTCACCGCGCCTGTGGGACGACTACGCCGGTAACTATTTCGGTCGATTCCTCTACGCGGCCGAGCCGGAGTTTCCAGAGGAAAGCGTTCCTCTCGCCAACTCCGGCGTGGTGGGATTCGATGGTACCGCCCGTGTTTGCACCGTAAATAAACTCGTCAAGGCGATTGCGGGTCGGCAGACATCGGAACGTCTCAGGGTTTTCGGCGATCAGCCAATCCTGAACTATGTATTGCATAAGACGGGGCTCGGAAATTTCGAACTGGTGAACCGTTATTGTCGACTGACACGCAAGATCGAAGACGCTTCGCCAGCAGACCGTCGCGGCCTCGTCCATTTTCACTTGGCGTCAGGTGCCGCAGATGGCTCGGCCAAATCGTCAATCATGGCATCGTATCTCGATCGTCTCGACCGCCACGAGGCGGCGGCAAAGGACGATCGCGCGGACGTTCAATTGAACCTCACGATCGCGGGGCAGATGACGGCCGTCGAGCTTGAGCGTTTGGCGCGACTCGCTCGGCTCGTTCCGCCGAACGGGTGCATCGTGGAGATCGGCTCGCTCTTCGGCCTATCGTCGTGGACGCTCGCGAAGAATGCGCATCCGAGCGTGACCGTCTATTGCATCGATCCGTGGGTACGGGAGCCATGGATGGCGGAAGTTGAGGCAAGCGCCGGGCAGACGCTTTCGCTTGAGACATTCCGAAAGAATGTCGGCGATACTCACAACATCATTCCGCTGCCGGGTTACAGTCCGAGGGACTTTATCGGCTGGCAACGCGCGGTCGACATGATCTTCGAGGACAGCGTCCATACAAACCCGACGCTACACGAAACCTTGACGTTCTGGTCGCGCTTCGTGCGGCCCTCCGGGGTGGTTTGCGGCCACGACTATTGCGACGAATTCTCCGACGTTAAGGCGGAGGCCCATCAGTTGGCGACGGCGCTCGGCGCAAAGGTCGAGGTCGCCGGAACACTATGGTCGGTATCGCTGCCGCCGAATCGCCGTTGATGCACAGGGTAGCGGCGAGGAAACGGCCCTGACGAGAGGAGGAGATCATGGGCAAGCCTTCCCGGAAGCGCTCCGGGCATGCGTGGCACTTCCTTGGCGTTACTGCGTCCCGCTATCGGATGAGCGGGTCGCTCAGGCTTTGACCTTTCAGCTTGCGCCTGTCTGGCATGTCCCCGCGATCTGTCTCGCCCTCGGTCTTTCTCGCCCATGTTTTCGCATCATCCTTATGACGGAAGGTGCGCGTGAGGCCCGGCTGTCCAGCGCGTCGACCTGGACGTGCCAGCTGCCCCCTCGCTTGCGGATCGTAGCCATGACAAATCCTCCGGCACCGTGCCAAAGGCGTGCCAGAGCGATTACCAACGGTCCGCGAGAGCGGAGCCGCCGCGCCTAACCCCTTGAAGCGACTCGGGGATATTTGGTGGAGCCGAGGGGGATCGAACCCCTGACCTCCGCATTGCGAACGCGGCGCTCTCCCAGCTGAGCTACGGCCCCACGGGACTGGGTCAAGATTCGGGTGGGCGGGATAATGTGGGCCGTCTCCCGCCCTGTCAAGGCTCGGCGCCGCATGGCCCCTCACCCTCCACTCGGCTCGCGCAGCAGGCGCCGGCAAACGGCCCACGAGGGGCTGGCGGGCTTGCCTCATCCAGTCACAAAGGCTAGCTTTAGCGCCCCGCCCGTCAACCGCATCAGGCGCAGCTATGGATGTCGTTCTTGGCCCCCTCCTGACCATCCTGCAGATCGCGCTCCACCTCTACATCTGGGTGGTGATCGCGGCTGCGATCATGAGCTGGCTGATTGCTTTCGGCGTGGTCAACACCTACAACCGGGTCGTCTATGTCATCAACGACTTCCTCTATCGCCTGACCGAGCCGGCGCTCAAACCGTTCCGTCGTTTCCTGCCCAACCTTGGCGGCATCGACATCTCGCCGGTCGTGCTCATCCTCGTGCTCTACTTCGCCGAGATGGTCCTTGGCAATATCCGCGACAAGCTTGGCCTCTGAGTCGGGCTCGCCCTTCAGCGCCGACGCGGACGGCGTGCGCGTCGCGGTGCGCTTGACGCCCAAGGCGGCAACGGACCGCATCCAGGGGATCGCCCTCGAGGCGGACGGCTCGCCCTCGCTCAAGTGCGCCGTCAGCGCGGCACCGATCGAGGGCAAGGCCAATGAGGCGCTCGTCAAGCTCCTCGCCAAGGCGTGGAAGCTGCCCAAATCCAGCATCTCGCTCGTCCGGGGTGCCGGCGAGCGGCGCAAAATCCTTCACCTCGCAGGCGAGCCGCGAGCGCTCCTCGCCCGGCTCGAGATTTGGCTCAGGGGGCTTCATGGTTGAGACGGCGACGGGTGCCCGCATCATCGACGGCAAGGCCTTCGCCGCAGGCTTGCGCGCCCGCGTGGCGGGCCAGGTGCGGCAGATCACAGCACGCCACGGCCTCGTCCCCGGCCTTGCTGTGATCCTCGTCGGCGACAATCCGGCGAGCCAGGTCTACGTCGGCAGCAAGCGCAAGATGACGGTCGAGGTCGGCATGCATTCGCTCGAGCGCAATCTTCCGCGTGAGACGAGCGAGGGCGCGTTGCTGGCGGAGATCCGCCGGCTCAACGACGACGCCTCGGTGCACGGCATTCTCGTCCAGCTCCCCTTGCCGCCGCACATCCGCGAGGCGGCGGTGATCGATGCCCTCGATCCGAGGAAGGACGTGGACGGCTTTCACACCGAGAACGTGGGCCGGCTGTGGACGGGGGGCGAGGGCATGGTGCCCTGCACCCCGCTCGGCTGTCTTCTCCTCTTGGAAGCGAACCTGCCGCAGCTCGCCGGCTTGCGCGCCGTCGTGGTCGGACGCTCCAACATCGTGGGCAAGCCCGTCGCCGCACTCCTGGTGAGCCGGAGCTGCACGGTGACGATCGCGCATTCGCGCACCCGCGATCTCAGAGACGAGTGCCGGCGCGCCGACATCCTGGTCGCCGCGGTCGGCAAGCCCGAGCTCGTGCGCGGCGACTGGATCAAGCCGGGGGCGACCGTGATCGACGTGGGCATCAACCGGGTGCCGGGGAGCGCAGCGGGGAAGTCGCGGCTCGTCGGCGACGTGGCCTTCGCCGAGGCGGTCAAGGTCGCGGGTG
>DATEQI010000006.1:0-18420 GCA_035272805.1 Alphaproteobacteria bacterium
ACGATCCCGCGATTGCCGAGAAGGAGGTGCGCTATGCGCAGCATTGTGTTTCCGACGGTCCTGGCGCTGGCCCTGCTTACGCTCACGGCATGCGGTCAGTCGCCGGGATGCCGGGCGGTGACGGGTGGCGCCATGGGTGCCGCGGGCGGTGCCGCCATTGGCGCGCTGGCCGGGAATCCGCTCTTGGGTGCCGCCGCCGGTGCCCTTGCGGGCGGCGCGACGGGTGCCCTGACGTCGCCCAACCAAGTCTCGGCGGGCCCCTCGCCCGTGTGCAATTGATGCGCGCTGCGACGAACCACCCCCGCCGTCCGGGAGCGCCCGGGCGGCGGGGCGTTGCCGTTGCCGTCAAAGACGCCCTTTCGCTGCTGGACTGAGCAAACGCCTGGTCGCCTTCCCTCTGCGACGTTTTTCCCGTGCTCAGCAAGCTACCCGATGTGCTGCCCGCGGCAAATTCCTTGCCATAAGGAGGCGGCTCAAATAGCTTTTTATAAATTCGGGGAGAGCTCAAACATGAGCACGGCACGGCGCACGGTCCTTCTCGGCGCGATCTTTCTCCTCGCGGGCCTGGCCGGCGCTCCTCCCCTTCGTGCGGCCGAGGCGTCGCCCGAGGCCTTCCTCAAATCCATCTACGATCGCTACATCGGAGATGCCAAGAAGGCGCTCGGGGTCCCGCTCGATTCGGAGAAGAAGATTCGCCGCTATTTCACGCCGGCGCTCGCGGCCTTGATCATCAAGGACCAAAGGGAGGCCGCGAAACGGAAGGAGCCGCCGACCCTCGAGGGCGATCCCTTCGTCGACGCCCAGGAGTGGGAAATCGCGGCGCTCGACATCGCCGTCAGCCGCGCGGCAGCGGACAAGGCGCTCGCCACCGTCAACTTCAGGAATTTCGACAAGCCGGTCACGCTCCGCCTCGAGCTCATCCAATTGAAGGATGGCTGGAAGATCGGCGATATCCAGTGGAACGATGGAACGTTGCGCGCCCTCCTTTCGGGGAGATGAGCGCTATTGCGAAGCGGCGTGCGGTTGTCGCGCACGCCCGCGGACCCGGGCGCTCAAGCGAGCGCGATTTCGAACGCGCCCCGGCGGATCAAGGCGGTCGCGGCCTCGGGCGGAACCGGGCGACTGAAGTAATAGCCCTGTGCTTCCGCACAGCCGCGCGCTCTGAGAAACTGCAATTGCTCTTGGGTCTCGACTCCCTCGGCAATCAGCGAGATGCGCAGCGCCGCCGCAAGCTTGGTGATCGCCTCGACGATGGCGGCATCGTTCGCGTCGGCGGGCAAGCGCGAGACGAAGACCTGAGCGATCTTGATGCGATCTATCGGGAACATTCGCAGATATGCAAGGGACGAGTATCCGGTGCCGAAATCGTCGAGGGCGATCCTGACGCCGATTTGTTTCAGCGCGTCCAGAATTTCGCGGTGTGCGTGCGTGGTTTCCATGAATACGGTTTCGGTGAGCTCGAGCTCGAGGCGCTCCGGCGGATAGCCGGTTTCGCGCAAGGCCCTGTCCAGACTCTCGAGATATTGCGCGCCCCGCTTGAGCACGGAGCTCGAGACGTTGACCGCCAGGACCGGCGGCGCCACGCCCGCGTCCAGCCAAGCGCGTCCATGCCGGCAGGCTTCCCACAGGACGAAGCGGTCGAGTTCGAGGATCAAGCCGCTCCGTTCGGCCTCGCCAATGAATTTGTCGGGCGCGAGCAATCCCCGCGTCGGATGGTGCCAGCGCACGAGGGCCTCGACCCCCACGATGACTCCGCTGTCGAGATTGACCTGCGGTTGATAATAAAGCTCCAGCTCGCCGCGCGTGCGCGAATCTCCTTGTCCATCTCCGGTAGGTGGAAGCAGTAGCGCCGGCCGCCCTGGTTCTTCGCCTCGTACATGGCGAGGTCCGCCTGCGTCAGAATCGCGTGCTCGTCGGCCACGTCGGGCGTGCATACGGCGATGCCCACGCTGGCGGTGATATGGACCTCGTGGCCTTCTACGCTGAAGGGAGAGCTCAGGACGTCGATGAGCTTCGTCGACAAAATTGCCGCATCAGCGGGGTCGCTAAGCCCGGTCTGAATGACGGCGAACTCGTCGCCGCCGAGACGCGCGACCGTGTCGACCTGCCGCAAGCCCTGCTTGAGCCGCTCTGCGACCGCCACGAGCAGCTGGTCTCCCACCTGGTGGCCGAGCGTGTCGTTGATGTCCTTGAATTGATCGAGGTCGAGAAAGAGGACCGCAAAACTGTTGTCGCCTCGCTTCACCCGGCCGATCTCTTGCTTGAGGCGATCGCGGAACATCATTCGGTTCGGCAAGTCGGTCAGGAAATCATGGCGGGCCGAGTGTATGGTCATCTGCTCGGCACGCTCGCGCTCGACGACTTCCTGCTGGAGGTCGGCGGCGAGGATCCGCAAGCGGTCAGCGCGGTTGCGGCTGCCCACCAGATAAGCAATCAGCAGCGCCGTTAGGGCGAGGCCGAGAGCCAGCTCGTACCAGCCGGCCCGCCCGAGCATGCCGGCGCGCAGCTCGGCCGTCGGTTGGACGATGACGGTCCAGTCGCGGCCGGCAAAGTTGAACGATGAGCCGAAGAAAGGCTCGACCAATGCAGCAGACTCATCCGGCAGTTGGGCCAGAAAGCTTGTTTTGCGCGCCGGACGAAAGTAGACCATCCGCTCGCCAAGCGGCGCGCCATCGTCCACGACGTACATGTCGAGCCCTTGCGGCACCGGCTCCAGGGCCTCGACGATCGCGTCGATCGTCGGGCTGATGAAGAGCCGGAATGCCAGAATACCGACGGGATGGTCGTCTTCCGTGCGCACCGAGACAGCGGTCGCTGCGGACTTGAATACCGGCGCATAGATCAGGCAGCCTGTACCGCCCACGAAAAAGCGAACCGGCGCGGTCGCCGATGGTGTGCCCTTCTCGAGCGCCCGACGGGCCGCCGTCGCCCGCGTTCCCTCCGAAAGCACGTCGAGACCCAAGGGAGAGGTCGCCTCGACTGGTTCGATGTATCGAATGGGATAATATGTCTTCCGCATGGCAGCAGTCTTGAAAGTCCCGTCGGGCGCGGGCTCGACGATGCGATAATCGGGGAAGCCCTCGATATGTGCAGCTACCTCGAAACGCTCGCGATCCGCTTCATGGACGCGCGGCAGCCAAGCCAGGCTCTGGAATCCCGATCTGAGAAAATGGCTCGCGAGAAAGACATTGTGCGCGTAGGCCTGGAATTCTTCGCGGTTTATCCGAGCGTATGGGAAGGATGCCGCGAAGCCCTCAATCGTGCCTTCATAGCGGCTGAGGACCTCCTGCAGTCCCCGGGCGCGAGTTTCGGCCTGCGCAGTGAGTGCGGCTGTAAAGTTATCTTCCGCCGATCGGCGCAGGATTTGAAAGGCAGCCAACGAGGCGGCAGTGCCGATAAGCGCCACCAGAACTGCGGGCCAGTACCTGCGAAGTTGGGAAATTTCCACCAACCACGCCCTCACCTGCAACACAATCTTGAGCAGCAGTACTATTTCTGATAAGCTCAATTAATTGTAAAAGCAATAAGATTGGCGGCAAGTCGTTGTAGATCGGCAGCGACGCTCGGCCGCGACAGCACGCCTCCGAGTGAGGGGGTGTGGCATGCTGGATGAGAGCGAGCGGATGAAAGAGGCATGGATGCCGGCCGCACGAGCCGCCGGCAGGGGAGATCGAAGCGATGAAAAAGCATAACCTCGCTGCAGCGCTCGCGGCAGCGCTCGCGGCCGGAGTGATTCTCCATCACGGCAGCGCCGCGGCGGACGCTCTCGACACGATCAAGGCCCGGGGTACGCTCATTGTCGGCACCAAGGCGGACTACCGGCCGTTCGGGTTCCGCGACGCCTCCGGCGCGATCGTCGGGTTCGAACCGGATCTCGCGAGAGACGTAGCCAACAAGCTCGGCGTCAAGCTCGAGCTGGTGCCGGTCGTGGCCACGAATCGCATACCGCTCCTGACCGAGGGGAAGCTCGATCTCGTGATCGCGACCATGAACGACACCGCCGAGCGTCGCAAGCTGGTCGACTTCATCGAGCCGGGCTATTACGCGTCGGGCGTGAACATCCTGGCGCCGAAGTCGCAGCACTTGCACGTGTGGCAGCAACTGCGCGGCAAGCCGGTCTGCATGATCGAGGGCGCTTTTTACAATACGGAGATCAAGCAGCGCTACGCGCCCGATATCCTTTCCTTCAAGTACACGAACGAGATCTACAGCGCTCTCAAGCAGGGGACCTGCCTCGCCGTCGTCTATGACGACACCGCCATCATCGGACAACTTCAAAGTCCGGATTGGCAGGATTTCGAGATGCCGCTTTTGTCGATCCTGGTCGAGCCTTGGGGGATGGCGGTCCGGCTCGACGAGGCGCGCTTCGAGCAGCTGTTGTCCGACTTGGTCAAGGAGTGGCACCGGACCGGCCGAATCCAGCGGCTCGAGAAAGAGTGGCACATTCCCGCCTCGGGCTTCGCCGATGAAATGCACCGGCGGTATCTCGAGAATCAGTAGCGCGCGGCGGGCCCACTCGGCATCGCACCTGCCGCGGCCGGCCACGAAGGGAAGGGCGAATCGAGTCGGCATCGCCCGACGGCAGCTGCGAATAACTCTAAATTTCAAGGTCACAACCCGCGCGTGTCCCTTTTCTCCGCGCCATTGCCCTGGTATTCTACATGGCTTCGTGCGTGGGGAGGATTTCTCGGGGGCTATCGGTCGCTGATATGAGTGCAGCCGGCAGCCTTGGTGAGCCCTGATGACGACGATGGAAGGCGTCACGGTTCAGGGGGCCGTGGCCCAAACCGCAACCGCAGCCCATAGCGCGGACAAAACCGAGATCAGAGCGGCGGTACAGGCGGAGACGACCCGTCTGCTTTATCGCACGCCCACCGCCATTCTCGTCAACCTGATCAATGGGGCGATCTTCGCCGTTGCGATGTGGCGGACCTATCCGCCCTGGGTCACGCTCCTCTGGATCGTCCTCCTTTACGCAGTCGTGGCCATTCGCCTGCTCAACTGGCGCAGCTATCGGCGCCTCGGCGCGGGCAGCGGAGAGGACGCGCGCTGGGCGCGCCGCTTCGCGCTTGGCGCGCTCGCGACCGGCGCTCTCTGGGGGGTGGGGGGCGTCTCCGTGTTGGCAGCACCGCATCCTTACTACATCGTCTTCGTCGCCTTCGTGATCGGTGGCATGACGGCGGGCGCCATCGCGCAGCACTCGGTCTATCTGCCCGCACTCTTCTGCTTCATGCTTCCGGCCGTGCTGCCGTTGGCGGGCGCTTTCATCATCCAAGGCACCACGATCTCCATCGCCATGGGATTGATGACGGCGATATACGCGGGCGCGCTCGCGCTCTTGGGCCGCGACCTCAACCGCTCGCTCGTGCGGAACTTCCGGCTGCATGCAGAGTTCAAGTCCCTGACGGGCAACCTCGAGCAAGAGATCACGAGGCGCAAGCACGCCGAGGTCGAGTTGGCGCATCTTGCCCGTCACGACGCCCTTACGGGCCTCGCCAACCGGGCCACCTTCTTCGAGCGTCTCAAGCTGGAGATCGGCCGGGCGAAGCGCGGCGAGACCAGGTTCGCGGTGCATTACATCGACCTCGACCATTTCAAGGACGTGAACGACACCTACGGCCACCAGATGGGAGACCGGCTGCTTGCGCTCATCGCCGAGCAGCTCGAGCAAAACGTGCGGCAGATCGACCTCGTGGCGCGCCTCGGCGGGGACGAGTTCGCCATCCTTCAGGACGGCATCCACAATCGCTCCGATGCGGAAACGCTCGCGACCAAGCTGCTCGACCAGCTCTCGGACACCTTCGAGATCGAGGGCAACCATATTCGCATCGCCCCCAGCATCGGCATCGCGCTCTACCACGCCGACACCGGGAGCGCGGACATGATCCTCGAGCAGGCCGACCTCGCCATGTACCAGGCGAAGTCCGCGGGCCGCCGGTGCTATCGCTGGTACGACGCAGCACCCGCCGCCAAGGCCGCCGAGCGGCCCTGATCGGCGCCCCTTCGGGCATGCGCGCCGACTGAGCCGGTCCGAGCCGTCTTCGCCTACGCTGTCCCGAACCGCGGAAAGAGCTCGAGCGCATTCCCCCGCTCGATCGCCAGAAGGTCGGCAGCAGCGAGGCCGAGCTGCTTCAGGCCGCGCACGCTCGCCGTCATCGTCGCCTCGGGTGCGAAGGGGTAGTCGCTGCCGAAGAGAACGTTCGCCGCCGGCACCAGCTCGAGAAGTGCCCGGAAGGCGAAGCGGTTGGCCGAGAGTGCGGTGTCGTAGCGCAGGCGCCTGAGCTCCGCCACCACGCCGTCGGGCACGCTCTTCTTGAATTCCGGCCTGACCTCGAGGCGCGCTATGCGCTCGGCGAGGAAGGGCACCGCACCGCCCGCATGCGAGAAGATGAAGCGGATGTTGCGGCAGCGCGCGAAGGTGCCGCCGATGAGGAGGCTCACGATCGCGCGCGTCGTGTCGAAGGGAAACTCGAGCGTCGCGGCCGGGATGGTGTCGAGCGCGAAGCCGCAAAGAGCCGCGGTCGGATGGAAGTAGACGATCGCCTTGCGGCGGTCGAGCTCGTCGAAGACGGGTGCGAAATCCGCCTCGCCCGGATAGCGGCCGGCATAGTTCGTCATCAGGCCGATGCCGTCCGCCTTGAGCACGTCGAGCGCATAGCCGATCTCGCTGAGACTCGCGTCCACGTCGGGAAGCGGCAGGCTCGCGAACATGCCGAAGCTCATGGGATGGTCCAGCCTGAGCTCTGCCGCGTAGTCGTTGCAATGCCGTGCCAGGGCCTGGGTCGCTTTCGCATCGCCGAACCACAGGCCCGGTGTCGATATGGAGGTCACCGCGCCCGCGATGCCGTTCCTCGCCATCGCCTCGAGCGAGCGCTCGGGCGACCACTCCGGCGTACGGCCGGAGACCGTGAGCGGGCCGATGCGCGCCTCTCCCACCGCCGCCACGTACTGCGGCGGCAGGATGTGATGGTGCACGTCGATCAGACTAGGCGTCATCATTGCAGCCATGTCATTCCCTTCCACGCATCAGTCGCGAGCCCCCTCGCCGCGCTCGCCGCAATCTAGCAGAGCCGCTCGAATGATGTCGATTTGAGGCAGCGGGTCACGTAGCCGAAGTCCCCATCCTTCGAGACGCGTCGCAAGCGCGACGCTCCTCAGGATGAGGACTTGGAGCTTGGGTTTCACCTCATCCTGAGGAGGCCGCGAAGCGGCCGTCTCGAAGGATGAGGTGAAACTGACCCTCTACCCGATTTGGCGCTCTCGTCCTCGTCGCCTCGCGGGCGCGGGCATCGCCGAAGCCCGGCCGATCGATTAGAATGGGCGGAAAGGCGCGCAAACGAGGTTCGCATCATGGCTGAATATGACGTGATCGTGGTCGGCGCCGGCAATGCCGCGATGTGCGCAGCCCTTGCCGCGCGCGAGCAGGGCTGCCGCGTGTTAGCACTCGAGCGGGCATCCGTCGAGGAGCGCGGCGGCAACTCGGCCTTCACGGCCGGCGCCATCCGCGTCGCCTACAATGGGCTCGAGGATCTCCTCGAGCTCATGCCCGACCTCTCCGAGGAGGAACGGCGCAACACCGATTTCGGGACCTACAGCGAGGACCAGTTCTTCGACGACATGGCGCGGATCACCCAGCATCGCGCCAACCCGGACCTCGTCGAGCTCCTGATTCGCCGCAGCCACCCGACCCTCAAGTGGCTGCGGACGAAGGGTGTGCGCTTCGTGCCCATCTACGGCCGGCAGGCCTTCAAGGTCGACGGCAAATTCAAGTTCTGGGGCGGGCTCACCGTCGAGGCGTGGGGCGGCGGCCCCGGCCTGGTGGACGCCCTCCACAAGGCCGCCCAGGCGAACGGCATCGAGGTGCGCTACGAGAGCCGCGCGCTCAACCTGCTCGCCGACGACTCAGGTGTGCGCGGCGTGCGCGTCAAGACCAAGGGCGTCACGCAGGAGCTCGACGCCAAAGCCGTGATTCTCGCCTGCGGCGGCTTCGAGGCGAACGCCCATTGGCGCACGCGTTATCTCGGCCCCAACTGGGACCTCGCCAAGGTGCGCGGCACGCGCTTCAACACCGGCGACGGCATCCGCATGGCGCTCGAGATCGGCGCGCAGTCCTGCGGCAACTGGTCGGGCTGCCACGCCGTGGGCTGGGACCGCAATGCGCCCGAGTTCGGCGACCTCGCCGTCGGCGACGGCTTCCAGAAGCACAGCTATCCCTTCGGCATCATGGTCAACGCGCGGGGCTTGCGCTTCGTCGACGAGGGTGCGGACTTCCGCAATTACACCTACGCCAAGTACGGCCGCGTGATCCTCGAGCAGCCCGGCCAGTTCGCCTGGCAGATCTTCGATCAGAAGGTCGCGCACCTGCTGCGCGACGAATATCGCATCCGGCGCGTGACCAAGGCGCAGGCCGACACGCTCGAGGGGCTCGCCGGCAAGCTCGAGGACGTGGACGCGGAGCGCTTCCTCGCGACGGTCAGGGAATACAATGCCGCCGTCGACCAAGAGGTCCCCTTCAATCCCAACGTCAAGGACGGCCGTGCCGCGAAGGGCCTCGCCGTGCCGAAGAGCAATTGGGCGAACACGATCGAGCGCCCGCCCTTCCTCGCCTTCGCCGTCACCTGCGGCATCACCTTCACCTTCGGCGGCCTGCGCATCACCGCCGGCGGCCAGGTGGTGGACACGGAAGGCCAGCCGATTCCGGGCCTCTATGCCGCGGGCGAGCTCGTCGGCGACATCTTCTACTTCAACTACCCCGGCGGCACCGGCCTCATGTCGGGTGCCGTCTTCGGCAAGATCGCCGGCACCTCGGCGGCGGCCGCCGCGAGCGGAGGAAATTAGTGTCGGCCTTCAAGAATGCGAGCGTCACCCCCACCCCACCCTCCCCCTTCGAGGGGGAGGGGGACTTTGTTGCCATGCCATGCAATTCCCCTCCCCCCTTGAGGGGGAGGGTTAGGGTGGGGGGTGTATCACGCACCCGTGAATCCGAGTACCAGGCGGACTTGGGCTTTGCGCGCGACGCAGGTGATCCCCTCATGTCGCCGTGAACCGGAAATTCTTCTTCTCGGCGCCCTCCGTGCCTCCGTGGTAAACATTCCTCGCAAGCGATGAGCGAACCGACGGGAATAGCGTCATGATGTCAGAGACAGAGTCGATCGGATTCATCGGGCTCGGCGTGATGGGCGAGCCGATGTGCGCGAACCTCGCGCGCAAATGCGGCGCCCCCGTGATCGCCTACGACGTCCGCGCGGAGCCGCTCGCGCGGCTTGGTGCTGAGGGCGTGCGCGCAGCCCCCTCGGCGGCAGCACTCGCGCGCGAGGCCGGCATCGTGATGCTCTCGCTGCCGAGCGGGAACGAGCTCTTGGCACTTGCCGAGGGCAAGGAGGGCCTCCTTGCGCTCTGCCGCCCGGGACAGCTCGTCGTCGATCTCGGCACCTCGCCCGTCGGGCTCACGCGCGCGCTCGCCGAGCGCTTCGCCCGCAAGGGAGCGGATTACGCGGACGCCCCCGTGGCCCGCACGCGCGAGGCTGCGAAGTCGGGGACGCTCAGCATCATGGTGGGCGCCAGCGCCGCCGTGTTCCGGCGCTTGAAGCCGCTCTTCGCCTGCTTCGCCAGCGACATCACCCATTGCGGCGAGGTCGGGGCCGGCCAAGTGGTCAAGCTCGTCAACAACATGGTGCTCTTCGAGATCGGCACAGCCCTCGGCGAGGGCCTGGCGCTCGCGCGCCGCGCGGGCGTCGGGGGCGAGCTCCTCTTCTCGACCCTCGCCAAGGGCTCGGCCGACAGCTTCGCGCTGCGCAATCACGGGATGAAGGCGATGCTTCCGGGCAACTTCCCGGAGCGCGCCTTCTCGGCGGAATACGCGCTCAAGGACGTGAGCTATGCGCTCGAGCTCGCAGAGGCACTCGGCCTCAGCCTGCGCGGCGCCGAGTTGGCGCGGGCGCGGTTGCGCGAGGCCATCGCGCAAGGCCGCGGGGCCGCCTACTGGCCGGTGATCGCGGAGACGATCGCAGCGGGCGACTGAGTGTTGCGGGCAAGGTTCCGCCCGTCCGACCTCACAGAAAATTGATATCAAGCGATTGACATTATCAATCGATTGATATAATTCCTGCCGCCGCGTTCCCGTCCGTCGAGCGCGAGAGGCACGGTCCATGAGCCAGCAGACGACGCGTTTCCGCCCGGGCACCTATCCGCGCGGCGAGGATACCCGTCGCCGCCTGGTCGAGACGGCGATCGAGATCTTCGCGATCCACGGCTACGAGGGGGCAAGCACGCGGGCACTCGCCGAGCGGGCCGGCGTGAACCTGCCCGCCATCCAGTACTACTTCGGCAGCAAGGAAGGCCTCTACCGCGCCGCCGTCGAGCACATCATCCGCCACATCGAGTCGCGCATGGCGCCCATCGGCGCCAAGGTGCGGGAGGCGCTCGCGAGAGGCAAGCCCACGCCCAAGACGCTGCTCTCGCTTCTGTGCGAGCTCCTCGCGATTTTCGTGGCGACGGTGGCGGAGAAGGACAATCCCGAGAGCCGCCGGCTCTTCTTTGCCCGCGCCGAGCTCGAGGACACCGCGGCACTCGACCCGCTCCAGGAATGCGCGATGCGCCAGGTCTTGCGGCCCTGCGCCGCGCTCGTCGGCCGCCTCGTCGGCCGGCCGGCCGACCACAGGGAGGTCGTGGCCCGCACGCTGACCTTGCTTGGCCAAGTCACGATCTTTTGCAACAAAGGTGCCCGCAAGGCGCTCGCGTGGGACGATTTCAGCAGCGACCGGGTGGCCCTCATCCAGCGGCTGGTGCGCGAGCACACCGTCGCGATCTTCAAGGGCAAGGGGGGCCGCAAAAGATGACGCGGGCGATCGAGGCCCTAGCTGCGGCCCTCTTAGCACTCGGGCTTCTTGCCGGGTGCGAGGTGGGCCCGGATTTCCTGCGTCCCGCGGCACCTCCCGTCACGAGCTACACGCCCGAGCCGCTCGCGGCCAAGACCGCCGCGGCGGACGTTCCGGCCGGCGAGGCGCAGCGCTTCACGGACGGCCTCGATATTCCCGGCGAGTGGTGGACGCTCTTCCATTCGGAGCCGCTCAACGCGCTGATCGGCGAAGCGCTCGCGGCCAACCCGAGCCTCGAGGCGGCGCAAGCAGCGCTCCGCCAAGCCAAGGAGAACGTAATTGCGCAAGAGGGCGCCCTCTTTCCGAGCGTGACGGCCAACGCCTCGGCCACGCGCGAGAAGATTTCCGGGGCCTCCTTCGGCATCCCGAGCACCTCTCCCACCCTCGGCCTGACGACGGCGTCCCTCAACGTATCCTATGCGCTCGACGTTTTCGGCGGCGTCCGGCGGCAGACCGAGTCGCTCGAGGCGCAAGAGGAATATCAGCGCTTCCAGCTCGAGGCGAGCTATCTCAGCCTCACCTCGAACGTGGTGGTCGCCGCCGTGACCGAGGCCTCGCTGCGCGCCCAGATCGCGGCGACCGAGGACATCATCGACATCGAGACGCGGGAGCTCGACGTGCTGGAGCAGCAGCTCCAGCTGGGGGGCGCCTCCAAGGCCGCAGTGCTGGCGCAGCAAGCCACCCTTGCCCAGGCCCGGGCGACGCTGCCCCCGCTGCAAAAGCAGCTCGCCCAAACGCGCAATCAGCTGGCGGCCCTTGCCGGCCGCTACCCGAGCCAGGAGCCGGCCAAGAAGTTCGAGCTCGCCTCGCTGCGCTTGCCGGAGGAGCTGCCGCTCAGCCTGCCCTCCAAGCTGGTGGAGCAGCGTCCCGACGTGCGCGCGGCCGAAGCTGAGCTTCACGCGGCGAGCGCCAATATCGGCGTCGCCACTGCAAACCAGCTGCCCCAGTTCAACATCACCGCAGAGCTCGGCACCACCTCGCTCGGCTTCGGCCGGCTCTTCGCGCCCGGCACCGGCGTGTGGAGCATCGGCGGCAGCGTCGCACAAACGGTCTTCGACGCCGGAACGCTCCTTCACAAGAAGCGCGCGGCGGTGGCGGCCTACGAGCAAGCGGCGGCTCAGTACCGCAACACCGTGCTTACGGCCTTTCAGAACGTGGCCGACGCGCTACGCGCGCTCCAATCCGACGCCGATGCGGTGAAGGCGCAAGCGGAGGCCGTGCACTCCGCCGCCGACAGCTTAGCTATCTCGCGCGAGCAGTATCAGGCGGGCGCCATCACCTACACGGCACTCCTTACCGCCGAGCAGGCCTATCAGCTGGCGCGCATCAGCCTCGTTGAGGCGCAAGCGAACCGCTTCGCCGACACGGCAGCCCTCTTCCAGGCCCTCGGCGGCGGCTGGTGGAACCGCTCCGACGTAGCCGCGAATAAAGCGGGCGAGCCCGAGCGCTTCTGGTTGCCGCCGCTGCCGACAGGCAATTGAGGAAAGAGACGGACGCGATGGCCAAACGAATGATCCTCATGCTGGTCGCAGTCGGCGTGGTATTGGGCGGCATATTCGGCTTCGAGGCCTTCAAGGGCGCCAAGATCAAGGAATTCCTGGCTTCGCAGGGAGCACCCCCGCAGACCGTGTCGACAGCAGTGGCCGAGCTCCAGACCTGGCAGTCGCACCTCGAGGCGGTCGGCAGCCTGCGCGCCGTGAACGGCGCCGAGCTGAGCTCGCAAGCGTCGGGCATCGTCTCCGCGATCCATTTCGATTCCGGCGCCGATGTGAAGGCGGGCACGCTCCTCGTCGAGCTGACGGCGGCCGACGACGTGGCCAAGCTGCAGTCATTGAAGGCGGTCGCAGCCCTTGCCAGGATCACCTACGAGCGCGACGAGCGCCAGCTCAAGGCGCAGGCGGTGAGCCAGCAAACCGTCGATACGGATCTTCAGACCCTCAAGAGCGACGAGGCGCAGGTCGTCCAGCAGCAGGCGACGGTCGACTACAAGCTCGTCCGCGCGCCCTTCTCCGGACGGCTCGGCATCCGGCAGGCGGACCTCGGCCAGTATCTCGCCGCGGGCACGGCGATCGTGACGCTGCAGTCGCTCGATCCGATCTTCGTCGATTTCTATCTGCCGCAACAGGCGCTCGACCAGATCAAGGTGGGACAGACGGTGACGGCGAAGATCGACACTTATCCCGACCGCGAGTTCCCCGGCCAGATCGCCGCGATCAACCCGAAGGTCGACGCCAGCACCCGCAATGTCCAGGTACGGGCCAGCCTCAGGAACGCCGAGCTCAAGCTGCTGCCGGGCATGTTCGCAACGGTCGAGGTCGAGGTCGGCGCGCCCCAGCGCTACATCACGCTGCCGCAGACGGCGATCAGCTACAATCCCTACGGCACCACGGTCTATCTCGTCGACGATAAAGGCAAGGACGCCAAGGGCCAGCCGCTCCTCGTGGCCCGGCAGACCTTCGTCAAGACCGGGGCCACGCGCGGCGACCAGGTTGCGGTGCTCTCCGGAGTCAAGGAGGGCGAGACCGTGGTCAGCGCCGGCCAGATCAAGCTCCACAACGGCTCGCTCCTCGTCATCGACAACTCGGTCAAGCCCGCCTTCGATGCCAATCCCAAGCCGGTCGAACAGTAAGGCCGGAGCAGTGCTGTGAAATTCACCGACATCTTCATCCGCCGGCCGGTGCTGGCGACCGTGGTGAGCCTGATGATCCTGGTCCTCGGGCTGCGCTCGGCCGCGACCTTGCCGATCCTGCAGTATCCGCGCACCGAGAATGCCGTGGTGACGGTCAGCACGATCTACTACGGCGCCGATCCGGACGTGATCGCGGGCTTCATCACCACCCCGCTCGAGAACGCCATCGCGCAGGCGAACGGCATCGACTACATGAGCTCGACCAGTCAGAGCGGGGCGAGCACGATCACCGTCTACCTGCGGCTCAACTACGATCCGGACAAGGCGCTGACGGAGATCACCAGCAAGGTCAATTCGGTGCTCAACCAGCTGCCTACCGGCACGCAGCAGCCGGTGCTGACCGTCAAGGTGGGCCAGACCATCGATGCGATGTACATCGGCTTCAACAGCGACGTGCTGGCCGCCAACCAGATCACCGATTATCTCGTCCGCGTGGTGCAGCCCAAGCTGCAGGCGGTCGAAGGCGTGCAGACCGCCGAGATTCTCGGCGCCAAGTATTTCGCGCTCCGCGCCTGGCTCGACCCGGCGAAGCTTGCCGCCTACGGCCTCACCGCGGCGGACGTGAGCCAGGCCCTCAGCAACAACGACTTCATCTCCGGCCTCGGCAACACCAAGGGGCAGATGGTGCAGGTCAATCTCACCGCATCGACCAGCCTGCATACCGTCGACGAATTCAAGAACCTGGTGCTCAAGCAGGCGAGCGGCGCCATCGTGCGCCTCGGCGACGTGGCCAATGTGACGCTCGGCTCCGACAATTACGAATTGGAGGTCGGGTTCGACGGAAAGAAGGCGGTCTACATCGGCATCCAGGTGGCGCCCGCCGCCAACCTCCTCGATGTCATCAAGGGCGTGCGCAAGGTCTTTCCCGAAATCCAAGCGCAGCTCCCGCAGGGGCTCAACGGCAGGATCGTCTACGACTCGACCGCGTTCGTGAACAGCTCGATCAGCGAAGTCGAGCGCACCCTCGTCGCGGCGATCCTCATCGTGACCCTCGTCGTGTTCGCCTTCCTGGGCTCGTTGCGCTCGGTCTTCATCCCGACGGTCGCCATTCCGCTGTCGCTGATCGGCACCTTCACGATGATGCTGATCTTCGGCTTCTCGATAAACCTCTTGACGCTCTTGGCGCTCGTGCTCGCGATCGGCCTCGTGGTGGATGACGCGATCATCGTGGTCGAGAACGTGAACCGCCATCTCGACGAGGGTATCAAGCCGATCCCGGCCGCGATTCAGGCCGCGCGCGAGCTGGGCGGGCCGATCGTGGCCATGACGGTGGTGCTGATTGCGGTCTATGTGCCGATCGGCTTCCAGGGCGGCCTGACGGGCGCGCTCTTCACCGAGTTCGCCTTCACGCTCGTGGGCACCGTCACGGTTTCCGCCATCGTCGCACTCACCTTGTCGCCGATGATGTGCTCGCGCCTCCTCAAGCCGCGCGACGCCGCTCGGCGCGGATGGCAGGAGCGTCTGGGCGATTTCATCGACCGCCGCTTCGAGACGGTCCGCGCCGCCTACGAGCGCTCGTTGCACGGCAGTCTCGACTTCCTCCCGGTGACGGCCACCTTCGCGGCGATCGTGCTGGGCAGCATCTACTTCCTCTATACGGGGGCCAAGAGCGGGCTGGCTCCGCAGGAGGACCAGGGCGTCATCATCACCCAATCCATCGCGGCGCCCGACGCGACCCTGCAGCAGCGCCAGCTCTATTCCGAACAGGTCTACCGGATTTTCACCCACTATCCGGAAATGGACCATGTCTTCCAGCTCGACGTGCCGGGCCAGTCGATCGGCGGCATGGTGTTCAAGCCGTGGGACGAGCGCAGCCGGACCACGAACGAGCTGCAGCCCGTCGTGCAGCGCGATCTTGCCGCCCGCGTCGCGGGCGTGCGCATCGTCGCCTTCCAGCCGCCGCCGCTGCCGGGAAGCATAGGCTTGCCCGTGCAATTCATCATCGGCACGACCGAGCCCTTCGATCGCCTCAACGAGGTGGCGCAGCAATTTCTCCAAGCCGCGGTCAAGAGCGGCATGTTCATCTTCCTCGACACGGACCTGAAGCTCGACCAGCCGCAGTCGACGGTGGAGATCGATCGCGACAAGGCAGCACAACTCGGCTTGAAGATGAGCGATGTCGGCAGCGCCATGACCTGGATGCTCGGCGGCGCCTACGTCAACTACTTCGGACTCGACCAGCGCTCGTACAAGGTGATCCCGCAAGTGGAGCAGCGCTTTCGCCTGAACACCCAGCAGCTCCTCGACTATTATGTCGGCACCGTGGACGGCGTTCCCCTGCCCTTGTCGACGGTCGCTCGCATCACCACAAAGACGGTGCCGGAATCCCTCAACCACTTTCAGCAGCTCAATGGCGCCACGATCCAGGGGGTCACCGCACCCGGTGTGGCGCTCGGCGACGCGCTCGACTATTTGAGGTCGCTCGCGGCGCGCACGCTGCCGCAGGGCTACTCGGTCGATTACGCCGGCCTGACCCGGCAATTCGTGCAGGAATCGAGCGGCTTCGTCGTCACCTTCGCCTTTGCGCTCATCATCATCTTCCTCTCGCTCTCGGCCCTCTTCGAGAGCTTTCGCGATCCGCTCATCATCCTGGTGTCGGTGCCGATGTCGATCGCCGGCGCCTTGATCTTCATCAGCCTCGGCTTTTGGGGCGCGAGCCTCAACATCTACACCGAGGTCGGCCTCGTCACGCTCATGGGGCTGATCAGCAAGCACGGCATCCTCATCGTCGAGTTCGCCAACGAGCAGCAGCGCCAAGGCAAGTCCAAGCGCGAGGCGATCGAGTCGGCGGCCGGCATCCGGCTGCGGCCGATCCTGATGACGACGGCGGCCATGGTGCTGGGCGTGGTGCCGCTCATTCTGGCAAGCGGTGCGGGGGCCGTGTCGCGCTTCGACATGGGGCTCGTCATCTTCGCCGGCCTCTCGATCGGCACGCTGTTCACCCTCTTCGTCGTGCCCGCCGCCTATATGATGATCGCGGCCGATCACTCGAAGGAGAGAGAAGCCGCAGACGAGCCCGTGCGGACGGCGCCGCGCGAGGCGTGAGCGCCGGCGGCACGCGGACCCGCGCACAGCTGCCACAGGCGTGAGGCCGCTCATGCGTAGACACAAGAGAAATGGGGGTCGTATTTGCGCAGGCGGGAGGGGGATCATGCGGTCAATCGCGGCAGTCGCGTTCGGCTTGATCGTGGCGGCGTTCGTCGCGCTCTCGCTCTCGGGAGGCGAGTCTGCCGAGGGCTGGCAAGCAGAGCTTGCGGCGTGGCTCTTCGCGGGCGCGGCGATCTTCGATCTCTGCGCCGGCTTTTTCGCCTACTTCGCGCCGCTCTGGATCGCGCTCCTGCGCCACCACCCGGATGCGGTTGGCATCGCGAGCTTCAACCTCCTCTTGGGCTGGACCGTGTTCGGCTGGCTCCTCGCCATGGTCTGGGCCCTCGCGCGCGTGCCGGAGCGGCGGGGCGCAGTTCGCATCGCCGCCTTGCGGCGCTGAGGAGGCCGATGGCAGCGTTCAAGCTGGTCCTGGCAACGGCGGCGGCGCTGGCTCTCGCCGGCTGCGCGCGCGAGGCGCCAAAGCCTGCCGCCCCTTCGGCACAAAAGCTCGTGGGCACGTCCAAGCAGCACCTGCTTGCCTGCGCCGGACAGCCCGCGGTCGACTACGAGCAGGCCGGGCTCGAATACATGACCTATCGCGTGAAGGTGACGGTCGGCGAGGGCTATTTGCAGAGCGCGCCGAGCATTCCCGTCCTCGGCTCGGTCGGGATGGGGAGCAAGGGCAACGAGATTCTGTGCGAAGCCGGCATTGTGCTCAAGGGCGGCGTGGTGGAGGCGCTGGCCTTGCGCAGCGATCCCCCGCAGGAGAGCCAGACGACCACCACCATGTGCACACCGCTCGTGGCACCCTGCCTACAGCCCTAAATGAGCTCGCAAGAGAATGCCGGCGAGCATGCGCCGGCAAAGCCTTAGTGCGGTTCCTTTAGCACTCCCCTCCGCGCGGCGAGCAGGGCCTCGCAGGCGACCATGACCCGCATCCAATGGGTGCGCCTTTCCACATCTCCGGCCTCGAGAAGCGCATGCGCCCAGCGCGACGCGCAATGGGGTGCTGCCTCCCCGGCCTGATCGATGAGAACGCTTGCAGCCTGCCAGATTTCCCTCCCGGTCTCCATCGTCAACCTCCACTTGCTCGACGTGCTCTCACTTGCTTTCTTGCCCCGGGAGCGGGCGGCACCGTTGGCGCACAACCAAGATCACCCACCAGGACCCGAACGGTCCCCTCTCTACCCCGGACTTAGCGCGCAGCACCTTCATTTCAAGCGCTCCCGCGTTCATCTTCGGGGCATCTTTTAGGCACGCCGCCGCGCATCGTCATGCTGCGGCCGGGGTTGTGAGCCGGAGCGAGAGCGGCAGGTGCCAAAGTGCGCACCGCTGCGCCGGCCGCACGAGCCCGCAATGAAATCATCATGTTGCGAAGCGAAGATGAAATGGCGGCCAAAGCTTGCGCGTTGACGCCACAACAGCTCTTATGCTCGCCTCTTGAGGATCACAGTCAAGCACGTCCTGGCGCGGCCGAGGACAAGGGCAGCGCCTTCCAAATACCGCTCGAAAGGACACGCTTCTTGGCTTATACTACTATATCTAGGGCATTGGGCTTAAAGAGGGCATAGATCTAATGTCGCAGCGGGCAGGACGGGATGCCGACGAGGATCCCCGCGTCGGCCAGCAGTTCAAGCGCGTCGATGGCGCCGCCCTGGTCTTTGAGGTGGTCGGGCCGGTCGCGAGCTTCGCACACCCGCATGTTCGCGTGCGCCGCGTGGATGATCCGACGGATATGCGGGTGTTCGCGCGCTCCGCACTGAACGA
>DATEQI010000007.1:0-4761 GCA_035272805.1 Alphaproteobacteria bacterium
CACCCGCCTTGCGCACGCTGCCCTCGAGAATGTAGCGCACGCCGAGCTCGCGGCCGATCTGCTTCGCGGCAAGCGCACGTCCCTTGTAGGTGAAGCTCGAGTTGCGCGCGATGACGAAGAACCACCGCACGCGCGACAAGGCGGTGATGATGTCCTCCGTGATCCCGTCCGCGAAATACTCCTGCTCGGGATCGCCGCTCATGTTGGTGAACGGCAGGACGGCCAAGGACGGCTTGTCGGGCTTCGTGAGATCGGCGCGCTCGCGCTCGGAGGAAACCGGTGCGCCCGAATCGCTTGGAACGGTCTCGCTCGCGTCTAGTCGCGCGCGATAGGCCCGTATAGGGCGGGCGATGTTCTTCGCCGTGTGCTCGCCGATGTCCTGGAAGGCAATGTCGAGCTTGTCGCGGACCTGCTCGTAGACGTTCGCCGCGACGCAGATGCCGCCGGGCTCGGCCAACCCCTCGAGCCGCGCCGCCACGTTCACGCCGTCGCCGTAGATGTCGCCTTCCTCGAAGATCACGTCGCCGAGGTTGATGCCGATGCGGAGCTCGATGCGCTCTTCGGCGGAGGCGCCGGCGTTGCGCTCCGCCATGCCGCGCTGCACTTCGAGCGCGCAGCGGACCGCATCCACCACGCTCGCGAACTCGGCGAGGAGACCGTCGCCCGTGGCTTTGACGATGTGTCCACGGTGCTCGCCGATCTTGGGTTCGATGAGCTCCCTGAGATGGCCCTTGAGCCGGGCGTAGGTGCCCTCTTCGTCGCCACCCATGAGGCGCGAGTAGCCCGCTACGTCGGCGGCCAATACGGCCGCAAGCTTGCGGGTCACGCGTTCGAGCGGCATGAATATTGCCTCTGGAGCACTAAAGACGGCGCGCCGGCGCGCGCGGCAATGCGGCACAATAACACGAAAATTCTCCCGCACTTCCTGCTTGCGACGAAGCTTTTAGCCGGGCGCCCCCGCCATGCGCAAGCCCTCGAGGTAACGCTCGACTGCGGGCGAGGGCCGGTAGACCCGGACGGTCATGGCGAGAACGTAGTTGGGCTCCAACGCCAGGAGATGCCGCATCACCGCTTTCGCCTCGTCCACCCGTCCGAGCTGGGCGAGGCTCGAGGCAAGCACGCGGTAGCCGGTGGTCCAGTTGGGCCCTTCCTTGACCGCCTTCGCGGCCCACACGACAGCTTCCTCGGTACGGCCGCTGAAGCACAGCGCGGCCGCGAGGCCGGATAGGTAAAGGAAGCTCATGCGGTCGACCGGGCTCAAGCGCATCGCGACTTGGAAATGCTGGATCGCGGTCTCGTAGTCTCCGAAGTAGCATCGCCCCCAGCCGCTGAAGGAATGAGCCGACGCCGAGTTGGGATTGAGCGCAAGCGAGCGGTCGAGGAGCGCTACCGCCGTCTCCCATTCCTGCGCGAGATAGCCGAGCGCGTGCCCCGCCATCCACAGCACGGTCGGGTCGTTGCGATCGCGCTCGACCGCCGCTCGCGCGAGCCGCGCACCCTCCGCGCGGTCATGCTCGTCGTCCTCGGCCCAGCCCTCGTTCACGCGATGAACGCAACATCCGGCGGCGAGCGCATAGGCGGGGGCGTAATCGGGGTAGAGCCGGATGGTCTCCTTGAGATGGGCGAGCGTCCTCGCCAGCTCGTCCCGGCCCGCCAGGTAAAAGTTCGAAAGCGCGCGCAGGTAGCGGTCGTAGGCGCCGAGGTTCTCGGGGTGCTTGCGCCTCGCCCGCTCGATCTCCGCCCGCTGGAGGCGGGGCTCGATCGCGGCGGCGACGCTCTCGGTGATGCGGTCCTGCAGATCGAAGACGTCTTCCAAGGCGCCGTCGTAGCGGTCGGCCCAAACGTTCACGTCGGTTTCCGCATCGATGAGCTGACCCGTGATGCGCAGGCGCGCACCCGCCTTGCGCACGCTGCCCTCGAGAATGTAGCGCACGCCGAGCTCGCGGCCGATCTGCTTCGCGGCAAGCGCACGTCCCTTGTAGGTGAAGCTCGAGTTGCGCGCGATGACGAAGAACGACCGCATCCGCGAGAGCGCGGTGATGATGTCCTCGGTGATGCCGTCCGCGAAATACTCCTGCTCGGGATCGCCGCTCATGTTGGTGAACGGCAGGACGGCCAAGGACGGCTTGTCGGGCTTGGCGAGAGCCACGCGCTCGGGCATGGAGGAGACCGGCGCCTCCGCGTCGCTTGGAACGGTCCCGCCCAAGTTGAGCCGCGCGCGGTAGGCGCGCACCGGCCGGGCGATGTTCTTCGCCGTCTGCTCGCCGATGTCCTGGAAGGCGACGTCGAGCTTGTCGCGGATCTGCTCGTAGACGTCCGCGGAGACGCAAATGCCGCCGGGCTCGGCCAGGCCCTCGAGCCGCGCCGCCACATTCACGCCGTCGCCGTAGATGTCGCCTTCCTCGACGATCACCTCGCCGACGTTGACCCCGAGGCGGAAATCGATGCGCTTCTCTGCGGAGGCGCCGGCATTACGCTCTGCCATGCCGCGCTGCACCTCGAGCGCGTAGCGGACCGCATCCACCACGCTCGCGAACTCGACGAGGAGACCGTCGCCCGTGGTCTTGACGATGCGCCCGCGGTGCTCGCCGATCTTGGGTTCGATGAGCTCCTTGAGATGGCCCTTGAGCCGGCCGTAGGTGCCCTCCTCGTCCACTCCCATCAGCCGGGAGTAGCCCGCCACGTCGGCGGCCAACACGGCCGCAAGCTTGCGCGTGGGTCGGTCGAGCGACATGAACGGTTCCTTCGGAGCAGCCGAGGGCCGAATGCACCGTCCGGTCTTCCGCCGGAGCCGGTGGAACTACGGCAGCATACCACGAGTCCGTGACGAATCGGTGCCGGCTGCCGACGCGCTCGCCGATGCCCGGCGGGCCGAAGGCTTTGCGCCGGAACGCGGGCGCGATGCCGCCGCGGGCGGCTGCCGGTAGCTTTAAGGCTCGCGAGGACGGCTTCAGGAGAGCGGGATGCCCTGGGAGCGGCTCGCCTCGGACGTGGGGAGCGCCACCATCGCCACGGCGGCCACCGATGAAGCCGCCGGCAGGGGTTCCGGCAGCGACACCGACACCGGCTTCCGTATCGCGCGCCAAGCCAGGTTCGGCATCGCGCTCACCAGCGAGGTCGTGACTCCGGTGGCATAGGGAAGCGACATGGCGATCAGCATGGCGGCCCAGGTGATCGCGTCGTCATTCTGCCAGCCGCTCCCGAGCGAGCCGTCGCCGATCAGGATGACGGCGGCGGCGAGCCAGAGCAGGGTCACCAGCACGAACTCCTCCCACGCCACGACGATGCCGCGGATGACCGCCGATTTGTCCTCGCACTTGGGCGTGCGCAGGAAGGGCCGCCCGTCGCCGAGGAGCCCGAGCAGCACCGCCTTGGAGACGGCATGGGTGAGCGACAGGCCGGCGATCGCCGCCCCCAGGCGCTGACGCAGGCCGCAACCGATCTTTGCCGTGTAGAGCCAAAGCGTGCTCAAGAGCTTGAAGCTGACCATGACGAGGGCCGGCACCACGAAGACGCCGAGCGGGAACTCGAACCAGCGCGGCCAGAGCGCGAGCAGCAGGCTCCAGCCGAGGGCCGCAAGCGTGAAGAGGAGCTGCAGGCCATCGCCGAGCCAGGGCAGCCAGCCGGCGAGGAAATGGAATTTCTGGCCGGGCGTCAGCGCATGGTTGCCGGGCAGGAACCAGCGGAAATGGCGCTTCAGGATCTGCATGGCCCCATAAGCCCAGCGGAAGCGCTGCGAGCGGTAGCCGGCGAAGCTGTCGGGGGTGAGCCCTTGGCCGAAGGACTGCCTGATGTAGACCGCCTCGTAGCCCTCGCTGACGACGCGCAGGCCGAGCTCCGCATCCTCGCAGATGCACCACTCGGCCCAGCCGCCCAGCTTGTCGAGGAGCGCGCGGCGGACGAGCGTCATGGTGCCGTGCTGGATGATCGCGTTGGCCTCGTTGCGTAGAACCATGCCGAGGTTGAAGAAGCCGGCATACTCCCAGTTGATCGCCTCCTTGAAGAGGCTTTCCCCGCCGTCGCGATGGTCCTGCGGGCATTGGACCACGCCCACCTTCTCGTTGGCGAAATGGGGTACCGTCGCCTTGAGCCAGTCCGGGCGCACCACGTAGTCGCTGTCGATCACGCCGACGATTTCGGCCGCCGGATCAGAGGAGCGGAGCGCCAGGTTGAGCGCTCCCGCCTTGTAGCCCTTGAGGCCGTCGACGTGGATGAACTTGAAGCGCTCGCCCAAGCTCGCGCAGTGGGCCTCGACCGGCTTCCAAATGTCCGGATTCCGGGTGTTGTTGTCGATCACCAGGATCTCGAGGTTCGGGTAATCGAGCTTGGCCAGGCTGTTGACCGTCTCGATCACCATGTGGGGCGGCTCGTTGTAAACGGGCAGGTGCAGCGAGACCTTGGGCAAGCGCCTGTCGGCAGGTGCCGGGAGCGGCCCGAACTCGCGGCGCCAGCGCTTGGTCCACAGCATGAGCGCCATCTGGCCGCTCTCCGTCACGAGGAGGGCGAGGAGGCCGAGCTGGCCGAGCAGCATGATGCTCCACAGCACGACGTCGGTGGTCGAGAGATAGCGCTCGGCACCCGAGAGGATGGTCCACACCAGGAGGGAGCCGGCACCCTGGGCCACGGCGGCGAAGAGGAGGCGCCCGGCGAAGGGGAGCTCGCTCCAGCGCAAGAGGAAGAAGACGACCGCCGGGAGTGCCAGGAGGCTCGCCGCCGCCGCGAGATAGGCCCAATAAGGGTTCTCGGTGATGGAACCGACGA
>DATEQI010000008.1:0-5828 GCA_035272805.1 Alphaproteobacteria bacterium
CGATCTGTCGCCGCACATTCGCGAGCATGCGCGGGTTGCTCGAGTAATGCTGCTCCAAGAGCCGCGTCAGGCCGTACTCGTTCGCCGGGTCGTCGAGGAGCCAAGCGAGATTCCCGACCGCAGGCCACCCCATCGCCGCGCAGGAGTGCTTTTGCATCAACTGCCAGGCGCCCTTGGCGCCGCCCTCCTCCGCCACCGAGACGCGCCAGTATGCGTGCGGGCGGCCGTTGCGATGATTGAGCGCAATCGTCAGGTGGCTCATCGGAACGTCGAGCGCCCTGGCGAGAGCGACGAAGCGGCCGGCGGCGGCATATCGTCCCCGCTCCTCCGGCGGAAGCTGCAACGACTTGATGAGGTGGAAGCGCTGATGAACGGGATTATGGAAGTGGTCCAATCTCTCCGGAAAGATCAAGCTGAAGTATCTGTGGCCCCACACGGTTGGGCTGACGCTCTGGGCCGCCCGGACCATCTCCGCATCGAGCTTCGCGTAGTCCTCGTCGTCGGCATCCGGGCGCAGACTCCTCAGCAAATCGCAGCCGCGAAGAAGCTCGTCCCGTTGCAGCTCGGCCAGGCTGACGGCCTCGTGAAGCGTGATCTCCTGCTCGCCCCCCACGCCTTCCTTAAACCACGTGCCGCCTAGCTGATAGACTCCGTAGGCAGCGGCGCTGTCGCCGACGATGTGGCCGAAGCCCTTCGGCGATTCGTCGTTCCTGGATTCGAGCCAGTGCAGCAGGGAATTCGCCGACTGACCCTGATGCATGAGCCTCAGGAGCGGCTCGCCGTTGACCGCCGAGAGCCGTTCCGGCCCGAAGCGGCTGGCAAAATTGCGGCAGTACTCCTTGAGCTTGGCTTCCGTCGGCAATGCCCCGCTGTTCCGCAGTTGGGCGATTTCCTTGCGCAAAACATCCACAAAACGCGGATCGAATTCGACCATCGTCACCACCTCGTGCGCACCAGCGGCGAGCCGTGCCTCCAGGCGGATTATCTACTACTTTATCTTGCCGGTACAGGCTGAGCCCCGGCCCTCGTGCGGCGCCGGCAGCAGCGGGCGATTGCCGTGCGATGAGCGGCACTCAGCCTATTCGTCATCCGGAGGTGCGCAGTCGCGGCATGCGAAGCGCTTGTCTCGCGACTTGGCCGTACTTGGCCCGGCATTGCGCCTCCACGCGATAATGGCTATTCATTTGCGAACGGCGGACGCCGCTTTGGCTGGCGTTTTCCGCCGTCTCCCTCGCCAGGACGATGAGATGAGCGAGAGTGCCGACCTCCTGAGCTTCCTTGCGATCGGCGAGCCCGTGAAAGCGCACCGGCCCGTGGCGCGCGTGCGCCTCGCCGAGGACGGGTGGCAGGCGTTGGCCTCGCGGCTCGAGCACGTCTCGCGCACCCAAGCGAAGCCATGATCCGTGTCGCGATGCTCCTCGCGAGCTTCGTCGTCTCGGCACTCGGCGGCCTCCTCTATTGGGCTCACGAGGGACGACCGCACGCCGTGCCGGACGCGGGCGTCGAGCGCGCCGCGAGCATCTCCTTCAGCCCTTACCGCCCCGGCGAGAGCCCGCTTGCCGGCATCGCGCCGACGCTCGACGAAATCTCCCAGGACCTCGTGGCACTCGCGGGTCGCGTCGAGGCGGTGCGGAGCTATACGAGCCGCGAGGGCCTCGAGGCCGTACCCCGCTTCGCCCGTCCGCTCGGCCTGAAGGTGATGCAAGGCATCTGGCTCGGGCGCGAGCCCGAGGTGAACGAGCGCGAGGTGCGCGACGGAATCGAGCTTGCCAACCGCTATCCCGACGTCATCCGTGAAGTCGTCGTGGGAAACGAAGTGATGCTGCGGCGCGACTTGGCGCCCGGGCAGCTCGCCCTTTACATCGATCGCGTCAAGTCCGCGGTCAAGCAGCCGGTCACCTACGCGGATGTGTGGGAGTTCTGGCTCAAGAACCCCGAGCTCGCGTCCCACGTCGATTTCGTCACGATCCACATCCTGCCCTACTGGGAGGACGAGCCGGTCGCGATCGACCACGCGCTCGACCATGTGAGCGCGATCCTGCAAAAGACGCAGGCCGCCTTCCCGGGCAAGCGCATCATGATCGGCGAGGTCGGCTGGCCGAGCGCGGGGCGCATGCGCGAGGGGGCCTTGCCCAGTCTCGCCAACGAGGCGCGGCTGCTGCGGGGCTTCGTCGAGCTCGCACGCGCAAAGGGGATCGAGTACAACCTCTTCGAGGCGTTCGACGAGCCCTGGAAGCGCAGCCTCGAGGGCACGGTCGGCGGCCATTGGGGCCTCTACGACCAGGATCGCAAGGCGAAGTTCGCGCTCTCCGGCCCGGTATCGAACGACCCGCATTGGCGCGCATACTTCGCGCTCGCGACCGCCTTGGCAGGCCTCGCCTCGCTCGTCGCGGCTTGGCAGCGCCCGAAGCTCGGCCTCACAGCCTGGCTCGCGTTCGCGGCCGCCGCCGAGCTCCTCGGCACGCTCTTGACGCTCGACGCGAGGCTCACCTCGGAGATTTCCTGGTCGCCCTTCGACTGGATCACCGGTGCCGTCGGCTTGGCGGCGAACGGGCTCCTGGCGGCGTTCCTGCTGCGCGCGCTGATGGCGAGGCTCGGCGGACGGCGCTGGCCGGCGGGTGCCTTGCCGAGTGCGGAAGAGGCGCTCAATCTTCTGCGCGGCAAGCCCCTTGCGGGCCCGACGCTCGGCGAGCGCATGCTCGGCCTCTTGCAATTCGGCTTCGTTGTCGCGGCCGCCGTCGCCACGGTGGCGCTCGTCGTCGATCCGCGCTACCGCGATTTCCCGAGCGAGGCGTTCCTCTTGCCCGCACTCGGCTTCGCGGCATTGGCCCTTGCCCGCGACGGCACCGCTCCGGCCGGGACCGGCTTGCGCGAGGAGGCGCTCTTGACCGCCCTCCTCCTCTTGGGCGGGCTCGGCGTATTGATCCGCGAGGGCCCGCACAATACCCAGGCCGTCGGCTGGGCTGCCGTCTTGGTGCTGTTGGCGCTTCCCTGGGGCCTCAAGCTTGGCGCGCGTCGTCTGGCGAGTGCTGCGGGCCGGCACCTACGCCCGCGATGAGCCCGAGGACGAGCCCGAGCGCTCCCATGTCCACATTATAGTTGGCGATCGCGACGAGCGAGAGCCCCGCGGCCGCGACCGCGAGCCCGCCGCTGCCGCGAAAGAGTGCCGCAGCGCCCGCGGCGAGTGCCGCCGCACCGAAGAGCAAATTGTGCTGGCCGAAGAGGATCGCGAAACGGACGGTGCACCAGGCGGGGTGGGACGCGGCGTTGCAGATGAGCGCCACGGAAGTGGGCTCGACATAGAGCTGGCGCAGCCCCCAGGCGGCACCATAGGCCGGCGCCATCACGGCGAGGCCGAGCCAGAAGGTCCGCGAGCGGAGAAGTGCTGCTTTCAGGAGGACGCCTCGATGGGGCCGGGCGGAGCCAGCTCCGGCGCGGGCAGCTCGCGCGCAGGCTCCCCCACCTCTTCCTCCTCGAAGCCGACGGCGGCGCGCACGACGTAAAGCGGCCGGCCCTTGACCTCGTTGAAGACCCGGCCGAGGTAGTCGCCGATGATGCCGAGGGTCAGAAGCTGCATGCCGCCAAGGAAGAGAATCGTGACGATGATCGATTCATAGCCGGGAACGTCGATGCCGTAGATGGCCGTGCGCAGCAAGCGCACGACGATATAGACGAAGGCCAAGAGCGAGATCGAGGCGCCGATCCATCCCCAAACCTTGAGCGGGAAGTTGGAGAACGCCGTCAGCCCATCGAAGGCGAAGCGCAAGAGCCGCAGGAAGTCCCATTTGCTGGTACCTTGGCACCGCGGGTCCGGCGTGAAGGGAACGCCCGTGTGGCGGAAGCCGACCCAGGCGAAGATGCCCTTCATGAAGCGCGTCCGCTCGGGCATGCGATTGATGACGTCGACCACGCGCCGGTCGAGCAGGCGGAAATCGCCCGCCCCCTCCGGCAGCGGCACATCCGACAAGCGCTCGAAGATCCAGTAGAAGAGGCGACTCATCAGCCGCGCGAGCGGACTTTGGTGGGCGCGCGTCGCGCGTACGGCATAGACCACTTCATAGCCTTGGCGCCACTTGGCGATCATATCGGGGATCAACTCCGGCGGATGCTGCAGGTCGGCATCGATCGGCAGCACGGCATCACCGCGCGCATGGGCGAGGCCCGCCGACAAGGCCGGCTCCTTGCCGAAGTTGCGCGAGAAATCGATGATCCGGATGCGCGGTTGCCGCTCGTGCTGAGCCATCAGGCGCGCGAGCGTGTCGTCGCGGCTGCCGTCGTTGACGGCGATGACCTCCCAAGGGTGGGAAAGGCGATCCAGAACGGGGAGGAGTCGGGCGAAGAAGGCGTCGACGCCCGCACCCTCGTTGTAGAACGGCACCACGACGGAGAGGAGCGTGGCTCTTCTCGGCCTTGGCCCTGCCTTGGTCGCGGTCTCGCGCGGCACCGCCATCTCTCTCGTCCTTCCATCCCTCTCGGCCCCGGGAGCCTCTGGTGCCGCCCCCTCCCGGGCAACGCCCTCGAATCCGCCGCAAGCCGCCTATATATATGATCGCTTGTCGCCGTCAAAAGAGCGATCCCGCGTGACAGAGAGCCCAGCCGGTCCAAGGGGCGCCGACGCCGTCCCTATCATCCTCTGCGCCGACGACTACGGCATTGCCCCCGGAGTCGGCCGGGCAATCCGCCATCTCATAGCACTCGGCCGCCTCAGCGCCACGAGCTGCATGAGCGTGGGCCCTTGCTGGCCGCAGGAGGCGCGAGCGCTCAAGCCCTACCTCGAGGCGGCCGACATCGGGCTTCATCTCACGCTCACGGACCAGGTCCCGCTTGGTGCAATGCAACATCTCTGCCCCGCGGGGCGGCTGCCCGGCATCGAGCGCATGATCTATCTCGCGTACACTCGCCGGCTCGACCGTGCCGAGATCAAGGCCGAGCTCGTCCGCCAGCTCGATCGTTTCGAGGCCGAGCTGGGCCGCCCGCCCGCCTTTCTCGACGGGCACCAGCATGTCCATCAATTGCCGAGCGTGCGCGAGGTCGTGATCGAGCTCTATCGCGAGCGCCTCGCCCGGCACCGCGCCTACGTGCGCTATTGCGACGAGCCGATCGGGGCCATCTTGCGGCGGCGCTCCCATATCCGGGAGGCGCTTGCCATCAGCTTGCTCGGGCGTGGCTTTGCCCGCCGGGCGCGGGCCGCCGGAATCCCCGGCAACCGAGGTTTCAGCGGCGTGCATGATTTCGCCGGCCGGACCCCTTATGCCCGCCTTTTCGCCGCTTTCCTCAAGGGGGTCGGGCCAGGGGCCCTCGTCATGGCCCACCCCGGCATAAGCGATGCCGTCCTCGCCGCCGCCGACCGCGTCGCGAGCCAGCGCGAGGAGGAATACCGCTACTTCCTGAGCGAGGCTTTCATCGCCGATCTCGCAGATGCGCGAATAAGAATTACTCGCTTCTCGGAGCGGGAAATGTCTCGCCGCTAGACCTGGTTCTGAAATTCACGACATCAGGAAAATATTTGTCATTGCGAGGCGCCCAAAGGGCGCCGAAGCAATCCAGAATGGGCTTCGCACGAGGCGCTGGATTGCTTCGCTGCGCTCGCAATGACGGTTATTTCCGGGTGAGACGACCTTCCGAATCGGGACTCTAGGCTGCAATAAGGTATTTTGTTTTGCCGCTCCATTCAGGCCTGGTTCAGCATTTTCTTGCAAAAATACGACAAATACCGGAAAAGACAGCGGTCGTCCGTGCCCGCCCTTTCGCCATAAGGGCCATATTTCGGGAAACAACGAGAACACTATCGGGCGAAACAGCCTTGCACTCCTCCATGACAGTCTTGG
>DATEQI010000009.1:0-8127 GCA_035272805.1 Alphaproteobacteria bacterium
TCTCCTGGCCGCCGAGCGCAAGGAGAGCGGGCGGCCCCTTGCCGAGATCATCCGCCAGCCGAGCGTCGTCGTGGCCCTCCTCGGTGCCACCCTCGGTTACGGCGGGATGGCGACGGTGATGACCTCGACTCCGCTCGCCATGAGCGATTGCGGCCACAGCTTCGGCGACACGGCATTCGTCATCCAGTGGCATGTCTTCGGCATGTACGCGCCCTCGTTCGTGATGGGGCACCTGATCGCGCGCTTTGGCGTCATCCGCGTCATGCTCGCGGGCGTCGTCCTCATGCTGCTCTGCCTCGGCATCAACCTCGCCGGGGTTGCCGTCATCAACTTCTGGGCGGCCCTCCTTCTCCTCGGCCTCGGTTGGAACTGCCTTTTCGTGGGTGCCACGACGCTTTTGACCTATGCCTACCGGCCGGCCGAGCGGACCAAGGTCCAGGCGCTCAACGACACGCTGGTCTTTGCCGTGGTCTCGCTCGGCTCGTTCGGCTCGGGCGCGCTCGAGAGCCTGGTCGGCTGGCAGGCGGTCAATCTCGCCAACCTTCCGGCCCTCTTCATCGCCGGGGGCGCCATCATCTGGCTCGCTCTGCGCTCGCCCCGCATGGCAGGCTGAGGCTTGCGAAGGCATGGCGGAAACGGCGATCCGGCAGCGCGCGCGGGCCCCGGGTGCCGAGCAAGCGAGTTGCACGGCCGCCTGCTTTCTGGCATGGTCCGCGCCGATTCGCGGGCTCCCCGGGGACAGCGCTGCCGGACGCCGCGGGGCGCGGCCGATCCGGAGAATTCCTCTCCAAGCAACAAGGGACCAACGCCATGAGTCTCGCTCTTCCGTTTGCCATCGCGTGCGGCGTGCTGGCGCTGCTTTACGGCCTGTTCGCGAGCCGCTCGGTGCTCTCCGCCAGCCCCGGCAATGCGCGCATGCAGGAGATCGCCGGCGCCATTCAGGAAGGCGCGCGCGCCTACCTCAACCGCCAATACACCACGGTCGCCATGGTGGGCGTCGTCGTCGGCGTGCTGCTCGGCCTGCTTTTGCACTGGCATGTCGCGATCGGCTATTTCATCGGAGCGATCCTCTCGGGTGGCGCCGGCTACCTCGGCATGAACGTGTCGGTGCGCGCCAACGTGCGCACGGCGGAGGCCGCGCGCCAGGGCCTCAAGCCGGCGCTTGCGCTTGCCTTTCGCGCCGGCGCCGTGACCGGCCTGCTCGTCGTCGGGCTCGGCATCCTGGGGGTCGCCGGCTACTACAGCGTCCTGCGTCAGCTCTTCCCCGGCGACGATCCACGCCCGATCCTCGAGGCCCTCGTGGCGCTCAGCTTCGGGGCCTCGCTCATCTCCATCTTCGCCCGTCTCGGCGGCGGCATCTTCACGAAGGGCGCGGACGTGGGCGCCGATCTCGTCGGCAAGATCGAGGCCGGCATCCCCGAGGACGATCCGCGCAACCCGGCGGTGATCGCCGACAACGTGGGCGACAATGTGGGCGATTGCGCCGGCATGGCGGCGGATCTGTTCGAGACCTATGCGGTGACCACGGTGGCGACCATGCTGCTCGCCGCCATCTTCTTCACGGGCGAGGTCCAGCGCGCGATGATGAGCTTCCCGCTCGTCATCGGCGGCGCCTGCATCATCGCCTCCGTGATCGGCACCTTCTTCGTCCGCTTGGGCCCCTCCAACAACATCATGGGGGCGCTCTACAAGGGCCTTGGCGTCACCGCGGCGATCTCGGCGCTCCTGATCGCCATCATCGTGTGGCGGACCTTCGGCTTCGAGTTGATGCTGAGCGCCGGCGGTCGTCAGTTCGCCTCGATCAATCTCTTCTACTGCGCCCTCGTCGGACTCGTGCTCACCGGCCTTCTCGTGTGGATCACTGAGTATTACACGGGCACCGGCCACCGCCCGGTGACGAGCATCGCGGACGCCTCCACCACCGGCCACGCCACCAACATCATCCAGGGCCTCGCCGTGTCGATGGAGGCGACCGCACTTCCGGTTCTGGCGATCTCGGCCGCGATCATCATCGCCCATCTCTTCGCCGGCCTCTTCGGCATCGCGATCGCGGCGACCACCATGCTGGCACTCGCCGGCATCATCGTCGCACTCGACGCCTATGGTCCGGTGACCGACAACGCGGGCGGCATCGCCGAGATGGCGGACCTCCCGAAGGACGTGCGCAAGACCACGGACGCCCTCGATGCGGTCGGCAACACCACCAAGGCGGTGACCAAGGGCTACGCGATCGGCTCGGCGGGGCTGGCGGCCCTCGTGCTGTTTGCCGCCTATACCGAGGACCTGCAGCACTACTTCCCCGCTCTCGCCAAAGAGATCACGTTCCGACTCCAGGATCCCTACGTGGTAATCGGCCTCTTCATCGGCGGGCTCTTGCCCTACCTCTTCGGCGCGCTCGGCATGCAGGCGGTGGGCCGCGCCGGCGGGCAGGTGGTGGTCGAGGTGCGGCGCCAATTCCGCGAGATCAAGGGGATCATGGAAGGCACGGCCAAGCCCGAATACGGCGCCGCCGTCGACATGCTGACGCGCGCGGCGATCAAGGAGATGATCGCACCCTCGCTGCTGCCGGTGCTGGCGCCCATCGTGCTGTGGCTGGTGATCTGGGGAGTCGGCGGCAAGGCGGCGGCGTTCACCTCGCTCGGCGCCATGCTGCTCGGCACCATCGTGACCGGCCTCTTCGTCGCCATCTCGATGACCTCGGGCGGCGGGGCGTGGGACAACGCCAAGAAATACATCGAGGAGGGCCACCACGGCGGCAAGGGCTCGGACGCCCACAAGGCGGCGGTGACGGGCGACACGGTCGGCGACCCCTACAAGGACACCGCCGGCCCCGCCATCAATCCGATGATCAAGATCATCAATATCGTGGCGATCCTGCTGCTCGCGATCCTCGCGGCGCATTAGGGGCGCCGGGCGTCACCCCCACCCCATCGGCCGCTCCTCAACGGGCGGCCGATCCCCCTTCAAGGGGGAGGGGGAAGGTTTCGATGCTACTGAAATTTGCCCTCCCCCCTTGAGGGGGAGGGCAGGGAGGGGGTATCTCGCGTATCCATGGTTGCGAGTACTACTCCGCCGCTTGCGGCCTCTTCTCCAAGCCGAGCCGCTCGGCGACCCCGCGGCCGTAATTGGGGTCCGCCTTCGCGAAATGGCCGATCTGGCGCAGCTGGATCATCTCCGGCACGCCTTGCATGGCGGCGGCGATGTTGTCCATGAGCTGCTTCTTCTGCACGGGCGACATCAGGCGGAACAGTGCGCCGGCCTGACCGTAATCGTCATTGCCCTTGCGGTGGTCGTAGCGGTCCGCCTCGCCCGAGATCGGCAGCGGCGGCTCCTTGAAACGGTGGTCCTCGACCGGGCCGCCGAAGCTGTTGGGCTCGTAGTTGACGGCCCCGCCGCAATTGTCGTCGAAGCGCATGGCACCGTCGCGGTGATAGTCGTGTACCGGACAACGCGCCTTGTTGACCGGCAGGCTCTCGTAATTCACGCCGAGGCGATAGCGATGCGCATCGGCATAGGAGAAGATGCGGAACTGCAGCATCTTGTCCGGGCTGTGGCTGATACCCGGCACCACGTTCGCCGGCGAGAAGGACGCCTGTTCGACCTCGGCGAAATAGTTCTCCGGATTGCGGTTGAGCTCCATCACGCCGACCTCGACCAGCGGATAGTCCTTGTGCGGCCACACCTTGGTCAGGTCGAAGGGATTGTAAGGCGTCTTGCCGGCGTCGGTCTCGGGCATGATCTGCACGCTCAAGCGCCACTTCGGATAGTCGCCGCGCTCGATCGAGTCGAAGAGATCGCGCTGATGGCTCTCGCGGTCGCCACCGACGATGCGCGCCCCCTCCGCGTCGGTCACATTGGCGATGCCCTGCATGGACTTGAAATGGAACTTCACCCAGGACCGCTCGCCTTTGGCGTTGATGAAGCTGTAGGTGTGGCTGCCGAAACCATGCATATGGCGATAGCTCTTGGGCAGGCCGCGGTCGGAAAACAGGATCGTGACCTGATGCAGGCTCTCGGGCGAGAGGGACCAGAAATCCCACATCGCCGTCGGGTTGCGCAGATTGCTCTTGGGATCGCGCTTCTGCGTGCGGATGAAGTCGGGGAACTTGTAGGGGTCGCGCACGAAGAAGACCGGCGTGTTGTTGCCGACCAGGTCCCAGTTGCCCTCCTCCGTGTAGAATTTCATCGCGAAGCCGCGCACGTCGCGCTCGGCGTCGGCAGCGCCCCGCTCGCCGGCCACGGTCGAGAAGCGCACCAGGCACTCCGTCTTCTTTCCCACCTTGCTGAACACGGCGGCTTTCGTATAGCCGCTGATGTCCTTGGTGACGGTGAGCGTGCCATAGGCCGCCGAGCCCTTCGCATGCACTACCCGTTCCGGGATGCGCTCGCGGTTGAAGTGGGCGTGCTTCTCGAAGAGCTGCCAGTCCTGAACGAGCAACGGCCCGCGCGGACCGGCGGTCAGGCTGTTCTGATTGTCACCGACGGGTATGCCGGCGGCCGTGGTGAGCACGGCATGCCCGGCACTGCTGGATTTCTTGACCATGATACACCTTCCTTTCGCGTCCCACCCCGCGATGCGAAGCAAAGCCATATATATTCGCTGCCTCGCTCGCGATGTGCATTGATCCAGATCAGTTGCCGCTACGAAAGTTGCAGCGGCGCGATCTCGACGCGGGGACGATGGGCCAGATGCGTCGGCCAATCCAATGAGTTGTTTTCGTCAGATAAATCGGAAAAATCGATGAGGAGCTCGGTGGCGCCGCCATCCCCCAAGCCGCGACACGCCCGCGCCGGGCCCATGGCTGGCCCCCGCGTGCGCGCCTATGCTGCTCTTCGTGCGTCGATTGGTGCTGGCTTGCGCGCGCGCGCGATTCGCCCCCGGTGCGGCGCGCCGGTCGGCGGTGTCAGGCTAATGTTTCATGAAGGGATCGCGGGCGGATGCGTCCATGCCGTTGCCCGTGCCGATCTGGTCGATGAACGCCTGCCACAGCTGATCGAAGACGCCTATCGACTTGCCGCGAGTCGGCGTCGTGCGCGCGACGATGTCGACATCCTTGCCGTCGGCCTCGCCGTACTGGTGGATGGCCTTCACGACGCCCTTGTTGTCGAACTCGACCGCGACCACCTTCTGATCGAGCACGCTCGGATCGAGGAACGCGATCCTCTGGGTCTGCTTGCCGATGTAGTACCACGTGGTCTGGTCGAAGGTGCTCACGCTCGACGGCGTGCCGAGGAGGCTCTGGACCTGCTCCTTGGTGAGGGACCCCGGCTTGACCTGCTTGAGCAGCTCGGCATCGACCATATTGCCTTGGGTGTCGGTGCGCACGTTGCAGGCGCCGAGGCCGAGTGCGACCAGCACGGCAGCGAGGCCGAGCGACCATGTCCTTGGGCTGAAACGACGAAGGTGCGATTGCTGCATGATCGATTGACCGCCATAGGTTTTATAAGAGAGATTGCCGGCACGAATTGCTCGCGCCCGGTCAGGGAGGAGCATCGCATCCGGCGGCCGCGCTGTCAACCCGAGGTATAATTCTCAGACTCGATGCCCTTGATAGATTTGAAGAAACGGCGCGAGCTCCGCGGCGCGGCCGAGGCGCTTTACCAGCGCGCGGTCGCGCAGGCACGCCTCCCGGTCTTCTATGCGCGTCTTGGCGTGCCCGACACCCTCGATGGCCGCTTCGATATGGTGGTGCTCCACGTCTTCCTCCTCCTCTACCGGCTGCGGCAAGAAGGCGAGCGCTCCAAGCGGCTCGCCCAAGCCCTCTTCGATGTGATGTTCGAAGACATGGACCAGAGCCTGCGCGAGCTGGGCGTGGGCGATCTCGGTGTGGGGCCCCGGGTCAAGGCCATGGCGAAGGCGCTTTACGGCCGCATCGCGGCTTACGAGGAGGGGCTCGCCGGCAATGACCAAATCCTCGCCGCGGCGCTCGCGCGCAACCTGTTCGGCACGGTCAGCGCAAGCCCTGAGGCGCTTTCGACTTTCTGCGCCTACATGCGCAACGCCGCGGCCGGCCTGGCGCGACAGCCTTACCAGGAGCTCACCCGCGGCCGTGTCGGCTTTGAAGCCCCCGTGGGGAGTCAAATTTCGGAGATAAGCCATTGATGCGGCGTCATATTTCGCGGCACGGGTCGCTTCCGCCGGGCCGTGGCGGCGCGCGAGGCGCGAGGGGAGCGGCGCTCGCCAAGGCCTCCGTCGGATTGATTAAGGGGCGGAGGCCCCTTATGGTAATGAGGTTGCAGGCGCTAGGCGAGGCGGTCCGGCCCCCTGGCTCCTCCCGCCTGATGGCAGCCAAGATGGACAAGCATCCCCAGACCGTCGCCGAATTCTCGCGCCTCGTGCCTGTTGATCGCCTGGAGCAAGGCGAGCTCACCGAGGCGATCGGCGCGCGCGAGGACGAGCGGCAGGCGCTCGCCGCGCGGTTCGGCTTGGTGGCGCTCGATGGCCTCGAGGCGGAGATGACCTTGCGCCGGATCGAGAGCGGGCCGATCGTGCGCGTCGAAGGGCGCCTCTCGGCCGAGGTGGTGCAAACCTGCGTGGTCTCCCTCGAGCCGGTCGCCAACCACATCGAGGAGGACTTCTCATTGCTCTATGCGCCGGAGGGTCGTATCGGCCCGCGCGGGCGGCGAGGCGAGGAGAGTGGCGAGGACATGGCCGCCTGGCCCGAGCCGATCATCGAGGGTGCCATCGATATCGGCGAGGCCGTGGCCCAGCAGCTCGCCCTTGCGCTCGACCCTTATCCGCGCAGGCCCGGTATCCGGCTCGAGGACGTGATCGGCGAACGCGAGGGCGTCAGCGTGGGCGAGCCCTCGCTGGGTCCCTTCGCGGTGCTGGCGCGGCTCGCGAAGCGGGGCACGTGATGGCGCGGTATCTTCTTGCCGTTCTGTTGGATTTCAGATATTTAGGCGGGCTTCGCGGCGCCGGTCGCAGATTTTCGCTCATAGCTTGAGAGTGTTCGGTCATGGCTGTTCCGAAGAGAAAGAAATCCAAGTCGCGTCGCGACATGCGCCGATCCCATCACGCGCTCGCGAAGGCAACTTACGTCGAATGCCAAAACTGCGGTGAATTGATGCGGCCGCACCATGTCTGCCCGGCCTGCGGCCAGTACCGCGGCCGCGAGGTGGTGGGGACCGAGACGGCCTAGCCCGACGCTCCGGCTTGGAGGGAAGCGCCGCGTGATCCAATCGTTGACCATAGCGCTCGACGCGATGGGCGGCGACAATGCCCCCAAGGTCGTGGTCAGGGGTGTGGCGCTCGCCCGCATTCGTCATCCCCAGGTGCGCTACCTCTTGTTCGGCGACGAGCGCAGGGTGGCCCCCCTCATCAGGCGCAAGCCCAAGCTGCGCAAGATCATCTCGCTCGTTCACACCGACAAGGTCGTCCCCGGCGACATGAAGCCGTCCCTCGCGCTGCGCCAGGGGCGCGGCTCGAGCATGTGGGCGTCGATCGAGGCGGTTCACGACGGCCGGGCCGCGGCGGTGGTCTCCGCCGGCAACACGGGCGCCCTCATGGCGATGGCCAAGACGATCCTCGGCACGCTGCCCGGCATCGATCGCCCGGCGATAGCGGCCTATTTCCCCACGCTGCGCGGGGAGAGCGTCATGCTGGACCTCGGCGCCAATGTCGAATGCGACGCCAACAACCTGGTGCAGTTCGCCGTGATGGGCGAGGTGTTCGCGCGCACCGTGCTCGGTCTGCAGCAGCCGACCATCGGGCTCCTCAATGTCGGCGAGGAGCCGGTCAAGGGCCGCGACGCCGTCAAGGCGGCGAGCGCCATTCTGCGCGACAGCCGACTGCCGATCCGCTTCGAGGGTTTCGTCGAGGGCGACGACATCGCGGCCGGCTCGGTCGATGTCGTCGTGACCGACGGCTTCACCGGCAACATAGCGCTCAAGACCGCCGAGGGTACGGCGCGTCTCCTGCGCGAATTCGTGCGCCAGGCCTTCAAGAGCTCGCTCCTCGCCAGGGTCGGCTTTCTCATGGCGCGCAGCGCGCTCAGGAAGATGCATGTGCGCACGGATCCGCGCCGCTACAATGGCGCCATGTTCCTCGGATTGAACGGCATCGCGGTCAAGAGCCACGGGGGTACCGACGCGCTCGGCTTCGCCAACGCCATCGGTGTCGCGGTC
>DATEQI010000010.1:0-5842 GCA_035272805.1 Alphaproteobacteria bacterium
AATGCGCGCTCGAGATAATAATGGCCGCCAAGAAGCGGCTCCGCCTGCTCGTTGGGCGGTGCCGTGACGACGCCCACGGGACGGCGGCGCCAACGATCGTCGAGCAGCACGGTCGCCCCCACCGTGCGCTCGCCGACGATCTCGAGCCGGGTGATCTCATTGCGCAGCTCGACGGGAAGCCGCAGCGTAGCGGCGGCCGCGTGCTTGCCGGGCGCGAAGGCGAGCTTGGCCTCGCCGGCCGGATGCCCGTGCTCGTCGATCGCCCGCACGGCGAGCGTCTCCTCGCCTTCGCTCGGCGCCCGCACCGCGGCGAGCCCCAGCTCCGAGCCCCGGGTTGCGGGCGGCAGCAGGAGGTGGGGCAAGGCGGCGCGCGGATCGCTCAGGACCTCGACGGGCCCGAGGCGCTGCAAGCGCTCCGCAAGCTTTGCCGCTTCGCCCTCGGCGATCCCGTCGGAGAGCCACACGACGTGCGCGGGAGCGGGGAGAACGACGCCGTCGAGGAGCTTGAGGGCGGCGTTCCGGTCGCTCGGCCAGGGCTCGGGCTGAAGCGTCTGGGCGAGGCGCTTCGCCTCGCCTGCCGGCAGGAGGCCGCTCGCCTGCAGCGTGTTGCCGGAGACGGGCGGTGCCGTCGGCAGCAGCATGACCGGGCGGCGATCGCGCTCGGCGCCGTCGATGAGGCTCGCGAGCGCCTGCTCGCGCGCCGACCAATTGCGCGCGGCCGCCCAGTCGTTGTCGATCACGATGACGAGCGGCCCGCCGCCGCCGCGCGGACCGAGCGGGTTGAGAAGCGGCTGGGCGAGGCCGATGATGACGAGGCTGGCAAGGACAAGGCGCAGGATGATGAGCCAGAGCGGCGTGCGCGCCGGCGTCTCCTCGCTCTGCACCAAGCCCAAGAGGAGCCGCACCGCGGGAAAGCGGACGAGGCGCGGGCTCGGCGGCGTCACGCGCAGGAGCCACCAGAGGGCCGGCAACAAGGCCAGCGCCGCGAGCAGCCAGGGATGGACGAAGGCGATGACGTCGAGCCCGAGCATCAGAGCTCGTCCCAGCTCGCGGAGAGGTGGGCGTAGAGCGCCAAGAGCGCGTGCTCAGGCGGATGATCGGTGCGATGCGTGGTGAAATTCCAGCCGACCGCGCGCGCGATCGCCGAAAGCCCGGCCCGATGCGTCGAGAGCTCCGTGGCGTAGGCCTCGCGCACCGCCTCGACCCGCCTGACCAGCACCTCGCCTTCGTCCTCGAGCCCCTCGAAGCGGGTGCGCCCGACAAAGGGCAGCGTCTCCTCGGCCGGGTCCATCACCTGAAGGAGGTGGCCCTTGAGTCCGCGCCCGGCGAAACGACGCACGAGCGCGTCGATCTCCTCGAGCGGTGCCAGGAGATCGCCCATGAGGACGAGTTGGCCGTGACGCGGCAGAAGCTCGTAGGCGGGGAGGCTCCCGCTCGCGCCCCCAGCGAGGTTGATAGCTTGGCCTCCCGCGCGCGCGGTGCGCGCGAGCGGGCGCTCCGTGCGCTGGCGCTCGAGAAGGAGCGCAATTCGGTTGAGCGCCGCGCGGCCGGGGCGCGGGCTGAGCCCCGAGCCGAGGAGGGCTATATGCTCGTCGCCGCGCACGAGGAGGGCTGCGAGCGCCAGCACGAGGAGCGCCGCGCGCTCGGCCTTGTCGCTGAGCGCGGGGGAGGAGCGGTACATCATCGAGGGCGAGCGGTCGCACCAGAGCCAAACGCTCGCCGCCGCCTCCCACTCGCTCTCACGTACGAAGAGCGTGTCGGACTTGGCCGAGCGGCGCCAATCGATGCGCTGGGTCGGGTCGCCCGGCTCATAGCGGCGGAACTGCCAGAAGGTGTCGCCGGTCCCCACTCGACGGCGGCCGTGCACGCCTTGCGCCACCGTGGCCGCCACGCGCTCGGCGCGCACGAGAAGCGGAGGCAGCGTCGCCGCCAGCCACTCGGCCCGCTGCTGGGCCGGGCGCGCACCTTGCCGGGGGGCGCTCGTTGCCATCTAGTCGCTCGTAACCCTCTCCCGCTTGCGGGAGAGGGAAGGGGCCCATCCCGAAGGGATGGGAAGGGTGAGGGATTGCCTGCTGTCCGAGTAGTCCCTCACCCTCCCATTGCTGCGCCCGGCGCGCGTAGCGCGCCTCTTTTGCATGATGCAGAAGAAGCGGGCCTTTGGCCCGCGGGGGCCCCGCCCTCTCCCGCTTGCGGGAGAGGGAAAGATGGGCGTCAGCCGCTTGCCGGAGAGGGTTAGGGTGAGGGATAGCCAGGTGCTGGGCATCAACGTTCCGGCATCAGGCGAGCGGAGCGGCGAGGCGCTCGATCACTTGGTCGATGGTGACGCCGTCGGCCCGCGCGGAAAAATTGAGCGCCATGCGATGGCGCAGAACGGCACCCGCGAGCGCCAGCACGTCGTCGACCGAGGGAGCAAGCCTGCCCTCGAGCACCGCGCGCGCGCGCGTGGCCAGCATGAGCGCCTGGCTCGCGCGCGGGCCGGGACCCCAGGCGACCTCGCGGCGCACCTCGTCGAGCTCGGTCGATTCGGGCCGGCCCTGGCGCACGAGCGCCAAGATGGCATCGACCACCGATTGGCCGACGGGAATGCGCCGAATGAGCCGCTGGGCCGCGAGCAGATCCTCGCCCTCCATCACCTTGCCGGGGAGCGCCTCGGCGATTCCGGTGGTGGCGGCGAGCATGCGCCGCTCGGCCTCGATCTCGGGGTAGCTCACGTCCACTTGCATGAGGAAGCGGTCGAGCTGCGCCTCGGGGAGCGGATAGGTGCCCTCTTGCTCGAGCGGGTTCTGCGTCGCGAGCACGTGAAAGGGCCGCGGCAGCGGATGATAGCGTCCGGCGACCGAGACGCGGCCCTCCTGCATGGCCTGGAGCAGGGCCGACTGGGTACGCGGGCTCGCGCGGTTGACCTCGTCCGCCATCCGGAGCTGGCAGAAAACCGGCCCCTCGATGAAGCGAAAGGCGCGCCGGCCCCTCTCGCTCTCCTCCAGCACCTCCGAGCCCAGGATATCGGCGGGCATGAGGTCGGGCGTGCACTGGATGCGCTTCACGTCGACCCCCAGCACGATGCCGAGCGTCTCGACGAGCCGCGTCTTGGCGAGCCCCGGCACGCCGACGAGGAGGGCATGCCCTCCCGCCAAGAGTGTGATAAGGGTTTGATCGATGACCTTCTGTTGGCCGAAAATGACCTGGCCGATGCGCTCGCGCACCAAGGCCATGCGCTCGCCGAGGCGCTCGACCTCCGCGATGAGGGCGGCATTCGGCTCTTCCGCGGGCGGGGTGGTCTCTATGACGCTCACCTACACTGCTCCTTGCTGTGAGTCCGACGGGCGATCCCGCGATTGAGGCGGCGGCATGGCCAAAGCATCAGATCATATCTCCCGGCTGGCAAATCAAATCGGCGTGCCGCAGGCACCCCATGCCGACGCCGTCCGGGCGCGGCACCCGGAGCCCTTGTGCGGCGATTTCGACATCCGCATCGCGCGCGACGGCACCTGGCTCTATCGCGGCTCGCCAATCGGCCGCAAGGAGCTCGTCAAGCTCTTCGCCTCCGTGCTCCGCCGCGACCCGGCCGGCGACTATTGGCTCGTCACTCCCGTCGAGCGCGGCCGCATCCGCGTCGACGACGCGCCCTTCACCGCCGTCGAGCTCACCGTCGAGGGCGAGGGGCGGGAGCAGTCGCTGATCTTCCGCACCAACCTCGACGAGATCGTCACGGCCGCTCGCGATCATCCCATCCGCGTGAGCTACCATGGCCCGGCCGGCGAGCCGACCCCCTATGTGCTCGCGCGCCCGGGCCTCGAGGCGCTCATCGTACGTCCCGTCTATTATCAGCTGGTTGAACTCGGAGTGGAAGGGGTGTCTGGCGGGGAAAGCCTGTTCGGCGTGTGGAGCCGCCGCACCTTCTTTCCGCTCGGAAAGCTGGAGGGCCAAGGATGACGCGGGAGCGGGTCATCGCGCGCATCCGGGCCGCAGGGACGACGGATCGCCGCGTGCGCCGCGGGGTCGAGGTGCGCCGGCGCGGCGACCACGACATGAACGCGGACGACATGCGCCATCCCGGTCCGTTGACGCCCGCCGCCGTGCTGGTCCCGCTCGTCGACCGCAGCGAGGGCATGACGGTGCTGCTCACGCAGCGCACCGCGCACCTCAACGATCATGCGGGGCAGGTCAGCTTCCCGGGCGGCCGCATCGAGCCGCAGGACGCTTCCGCCGTGGCGGCGGCCTTGCGCGAGGCGTTCGAGGAAATCGGCCTGCCGCCCGAGAAGGTCGAGCCGGTCGGGCGGCTCGACGACTACGAGACGCGCACGGGCTTCCTCGTCCATCCCATCGTGGGCATCGTGACGCCGCCCTTCCCCATCAAGCCCGACCCCTTCGAGGTCGCGGACGTGTTCGAGGTCCCGCTCGACTTCATCCTCGACCGCCGCAACCATCGGCGCGAGAGCCGCCTCTTCAAGGGGCGCGAGCGGCAATTCTACGTGCTGCCGTACGACAAGCATTATATTTGGGGTGCCACGGCGAGCATGCTGGTCAATCTCTGCGACGTGCTCGTCGGCTGATGGCACGGGTCATCGTCGAGTATCTGCTGCCCGTTCTGCTGCCCACGGCACTCTACGCGCTTTGGCTCATCTGGCAGCGCAGGCGTGCGGCAACGGCGGGGACGGCGGTGCCGGCGTGGCAGGAGGGGCCGTGGTTCTGGCTCATCGTCGCCGGCTTTGCGCTCGCCGTCCTCGCGGTGGTCGCGACCGCATTGCTTTCCGGCAATCGCCCGGGAGAGACGTACGTTCCGCCCATGATCAAGAACGGCAAGGTGGTGCCCGGCCACTTCGGGGACTGATCAAGTGACGCGCACCGCAAAGCTTCCGCCCCAGCCGTGGATGACGGCACCGGCGACTGAGCGGGTGCTCGCGGCCCTTGGCGCCAAGGGCGCAGAGGTGCGCTTCGTCGGCGGCTGCGTGCGCGACGCGATCCTCGGGCGCCCGGTCAAGGACATCGACATCGCGACCCACGATCCGCCCGAGGCGGTCATCGCCCTGCTCGAGGCGGCGGGCATCAAGGTCGTCCCGACCGGTGTCGCGCACGGCACCGTGACGGCGGTAGTCGGCCCGGATCATTTCGAGATCACCACCTTGCGGCGCGACGTCGAGACCTACGGCCGCCGCGCCAAGGTCGCCTTCACCGGCGACTGGGCCGCGGATGCGGCGCGGCGCGACCTCACCATCAATGCGCTCTTCGCCGCCCCCGACGGCACGCTCTACGACCCCTTCGGCGGGCTCGAGGACCTGCGCCAGGGCCGCATCCGCTTCGTCGGCGACGCGCGCACCCGCATCAGGGAGGACGTGCTGCGTCTCTTGCGCTTCTTCCGCTTCTTCGCCCACTACGGCAAGCCGCCGCCCGATGCGGAGGCGCTCGCCGCCTGCCGCGAGCTCGCGCCACTCCTGCCCACCCTTTCGGGCGAGCGCGTGGCGGCCGAGACGCTCAAGCTGCTCGCCGCCCCGGAGCCCGCCTCCGTCGTGGCGCTGATGATCGAAGCGGGCATCGTCGCGCATTTTCTGCCCGAGGCGGATGGCGTGGCACCCTTGCGGGCGCTCGTGACACTCGAGGGCCTGGGGCCGGGTACGGATGCGCTCAGGCGCCTTGCCGCCCTCCTCGATCCTCGGCAGGGCTCGGAGGGAGCCGACGCGCTTGCCTTGCGCCTGCGCTTCTCGAATGCGGAGCGCGAGCGGCTCGTGGCCCTCGCCGCCCCCGCCGAGGTACCGCAGCCCGAGATGTCGGAGAAGGTGCAGCGCCTTCTTCTCTATCGCCTGGGGGCGGAGCGCTTCCGCGATCTGGCGCTCCTTGCCTGGGC
>DATEQI010000011.1:0-6581 GCA_035272805.1 Alphaproteobacteria bacterium
AAGGGAGCGTGGGTGCCGCGCAACCGGCGAGCGTGAGCGCCGCTGCGACGGCCGCAAGCCGGAGTGTTGACGGCACGAGAGCCCGCACGGTGCGTGCCGCGTCGAGACGGCGGTCAATGCTCACAGCTTGCTATGGGTCCCGTCGCAGAAGGGCTTGTTGCCCGAGTGCTTGCAGCCGCAGAAATAGACCGCCTTCGCTTCGGCCGCCTTCCACTGCACCGGCGAGAAAGCGCTGCCCTTGTGCGAGCCGTCGCAGAACGGCTGGTTCTTGCTCTGACCGCAGGCGCACCACCAATAATCCTTGCCCGCCTCGGCTTCCTTCATGTAGGGACCCTTCTGGGCCACCCTCGGCTCCGGCATCCTGATCTCCCGTGCCCGCTCGCGAGCTTCTGTGGCGAATCGTGGCGGCACTCTAGGGGAGGCCCCTCGCCGGCACAAGCCCCCCAAAGCACCCGGCGCGCGGCATCCTTGGCGGTTGCCCTCGGGGAGCTAAGCCGTCAGATTAGGAGCCCATGGCGGTCTACACCGAAGTTTCCGACGAGGACCTCGCGGCCTTTCTCACCCAATACGACCTTGGTGCCGTTATCGCCTGCAAGGGCATCGCCGAGGGGGTGGAGAATTCCAACTACCTGCTCCAGACCGAGCGCGGCACCTACATCCTGACGCTCTACGAGAAGCGGGTGGCGCGCGAGGACCTGCCCTTCTTCCTCGCACTCATGGACCACCTCGCGCGCGAAGGCCTCGCTTGTCCCACCCCCGTGCACGGCAAGGACGGCCTCGCCTTGCGCGAGCTGTGCGGGCGTCCGGCCGCGATCGTGAGCTTCTTGAAGGGCCTGTGGCCGCGGCGCATCGAGCCGCGCCACACCGCGCGCTTGGGCGAGGCGCTCGCCCGGCTTCACTTGGCCGGCCTCTCCTTCGCGCTGCGGCGCGAGAACGCGCTCGGCCTCGGCGGCTGGCAGGCACTCTTCACGGCTTGCGAGGCGCGCGCGCACGAGGTGCGGCCGGGCCTTGCGCAAGAGCTCGCGGCCGAGCTCTCCCATCTCGAGGCCCATTGGCCGAAGGCGCTTCCGCTCGGCGTCATCCACGCCGACCTCTTCCCCGACAACGTGTTCTTCTTCGGCGACGAGCTCTCGGGCATCATCGACTTCTACTTCGCCTGCACCGACTTCCTCGCCTACGACATCGCCATCTGCCTCAATGCCTGGTGCTTCGAGACCGATGGCAGCTTCAACGTCACCAAGGCGCGCACCCTCCTCGCGAACTACCGCAAACGCCGCTCGCTTTGCGCAGACGAGATGGCGGCACTCCCGATCCTCGCGCGCGGCGGTGCGCTCCGCTTCCTCCTCACCCGGCTCTACGATTGGCTCAACCACCCGGCGGGCGCCTTCGTGAAGCCCAAGGATCCGCTCGAGTACCTGCACAAGCTGCGCTTCCATCAGGGCATCACGCGCCCGAGCGAATACGGCCTCGCATGACGGCGGGCGCCAAAAGAGCCGGGAGCGCCGTCGAGATCTTCACCGACGGCGCCTGCAGCGGCAATCCCGGACCCGGCGGCTGGGGTGCCGCGCTCGCCTGGAATGGCCACGAGCGCGAGCTCAAGGGAGGGGCTGCCGCCACCACCAACAACCGCATGGAGCTCACCGCCGCCATCATGGCGCTCGAGGCCTTGAAGCGGCCGAGCCGCGTCCGTCTGCACACGGACAGCCGCTACCTCAAGGACGGCATCTCCATCTGGATCGCGCGCTGGAAGAAGAACGGCTGGCGCACCGCCGAGCGCAAGCCCGTCAAGAACAGCGATCTGTGGCAGCGCCTCGAGGCGGCACTCGCGAGCCACGATGTCACTTGGGTGTGGGTCAAAGGGCACGCGGGCCACGCGGGGAACGAGCGCGCCGACGCGCTCGCGCGCAAGGGCATGGCGCCTTATCTCGATGCCGAGACGTGAGGTGCCAAGGAGCGCAGCGGCTGCGCCACGGCCGCGTCTATTCTCCTTGCCGCTCGGGGCAAAAGCCTAGTACCGACTCTCGCAAATCCGAGCGTCACCCCCTCCCCATCGGCCGCTCCTCAACGGGCGGCCGATCCCCCTTCGAGGGGGAGGGGGAAGTTGTTGATGACGCTCGCATTTCCCCTCCCCCCTTGAGGGGGAGGGTAGGGTGGGGGGTGTCTCAGCTATCCATGATTCCGAGCACTAGGGCGCGGTCATGCTATCGGCGGAACGGGCCAAAAACGTGCATCCAAATGGATTGACAAATGGATGTACAAACCGCATATGAGTAAAGAAGGTCGAGCACTATGAAAAAGAAGTTGAAAAAATTGCCAAAGCTGAGAAGCGATAAGGAAGCGGAGGAGTTCGTGGCGAATTCCGACCTGACGGAATACGACCTGTCGGGGGGGGAGATTGTGCGCTTCGAGTTTCAGCCGAAGAGCGAACGGGTGAATATGCGCCTGCCGCGCCCGCTGACGGACGCGGTGAAGGCCACGGCCGCCAAGGCCGGGGTTCCGTATCAGCGCTTCATCCGGCAGGCGCTCGAAACTGCCGTGCGGCCGCGCAAGGGGGCGTGACGGCTCGATCGCGTTGAAGGGTTAGCAGCCGACGAAGGGCGAATATGAAGACCCTTTACGGGTTGCCGCGGAAGGGCATGGCGCCTTATCTCGATGCCGAGAGGTGAGGCGCTCAGGAAAAAGGGGGCCGCAGCCCCCTCGTCCCCGTGCCCCGACGCCTCGTTCGCTCAGAGCTGCTTCAGCACGTTCTCGGCGGAGCTCGCCTCGAGCTTGCCGGGCGCCTCCTCCACCCCGAGCCACTTCACGACGCCGTTGTCGATGACCATGGCATAGCGCTTGGAGCGCACGCCGAGCCCCGCGGCGGAGAGATCCTGCTCGAGCCCGACCGCCTTGGTGAAGTCCGCGTTGCCGTCGGCGAGCATCATGACCTTGTCGCCCGCCCCTTGGGCCTTGCCCCAGGCCCCCATGACGAAGGCGTCGTTGACCGAGATGCAGGCGATCGTGCCGACGCCTTTCTGCTTGATCGCGTCGGCGTTCTGAACGAAGCCGGGGACGTGCTTGGCCGAGCAGGTCGGCGTGAAGGCGCCGGGCAGACCGAACAGCACCGCCTTCTTGCCCTTGAAGAGCTCGTCGGTCGTGGTCTCGCTCGGGCCGTTCGCACCCATATACTTGATTTTGACGGACGGAATCTTGTCTCCAACCTTGATGGTCATGTCCCTTCCCCTTGCATGAGATCAACCCTCGATGAAGCCGCGGCAGCAGCTCGGGCGCGGTGCCGCGAGACGCCCATAAATACGCATTCCGCGCGGCAAATCCAGCCCCTTCGCCGCGGCCTCACCCTTCTGCGCCGTGGCCGCTCGCCGCGGCCTTGGCGCGGGCGGCAGCCTCGAGTGCCGCGCGCACGGACTCCGCGGTCAAGAGCTCGGGCAGAGTGATCCCTGCGGGCGCGCCGGGGCCGTAGACCGCGTTGAAGGGGATGCCGTAGCGCCCGAAGCTCGCGAGATAGGCCGCGATCTCATCCGAGGGCCGCGTCCAATCGGCAACCATGCGCACCACGTCCGCGCGCGCGAGAAGCTCGGCGACCGGCGGCCGGTCGAGCACGAACGCCTTGTTCGCCTTGCAGGTGATGCACCAGTCGGCGGTCACGTCGACGAAGACGACCTTGCCTTGCGCCACGAGACGCGGGATCTCGGCGCGGGCCAAGGGGCGCCAATCGCCCGCGCCAAGGGCACTCTCCGCAGGCGCTGCCAACTCGAGCTCGCTCGGAAGGACGAAGGCGGCGATGACGAGGGCGAAGACGGCCACGATGCCCGAGCGCCCGAAATAGACGGGCCAGCGCTGCCGCGCCGCGAGGACGAGCGGCAGGCCTGCGAGCAGGGCTGCGACGAGAAGGGCCGCCCTAAGGCCGAGCTCCCCCACCATGACGAAGACGAGCCAGGCGGCCGTCCCCGCAAGGGCGATGCCGAGGGCTGCCTTGAGCTTGACCATCCAGCCCCCCGGCCGCGGCAACATCTGGGCGAGCCCCGGGGCCGCCGCCACGGCGAGGTAGGGAAGTGCGAGGCCCACGCCGAGGGCCGCGAAGATGGCGAGGATCTCGAAGGCTCCGCGCGCGAAGGCGAAGCCCAAGGCGGTGCCGAGGAAGGGGGCGGAGCACGGGGTCGCGAGCACCGTGGCAAAGGCGCCGGTCAAGAACTCGCCGAGGATGCCGTGGCGATAGCCCCCACTCGCCAGCGCGTCCGAGAGAAAGCCCGGCAGACGGATCTCGAAGAGACCCCAGAGATTGGCCGCGAACAGCATGGCGAGCGCGGCAAGTGCGGTGAGGAAGGCGGGCTCCTGGAACTGCATGCCCCAGCCGACCGCATGCCCCGCGGCTTTGGCGGCAATCGCAGCCCCCGCGAGGGCCAAGAAGACGGCGAGCGCGCCCGCGGCGGAAGCGAGGAAGCTTATGCGGATCGCGCGGCGCTCCGCCCCGCCGTGGCCCACGATGCCGAGCAGCTTGAGGGAAAGCACGGGCAGCACGCACGGCATCAGATTGAGGATGAGCCCGCCCAAGAGCGCCAGGCCGAGCATGGCGAGGAATTCCCTCCACTCCGCACCCGCCGGTTGGGCGAGCGGGGCGAGCCGCGTTTCGAGCGAACGCGCGCCATCGACAAGGGTCAGCGTGAGCGGCGTCTCCGACCAGGTGGGAAACGCCTTGGCGACCGTGCCGATGGCGATGCGCAGAAGGGCACGATGGCCGCCCTCCGAGAGCGCGAGCTTGGGGGCCGCGAAGTCGAGCTGCGACGGCCCCTCGACGAAGAGGTCGGGCGTGGCGAAAGGCTCGCGCGCGGCCGCCGCCACCTCGAGCACGGGCCGCGCGGCCGTGCCTGCCACGACCGCGCGCTCGATCGCGAGCCCCGCCGCAGCACCCTCGCCCGGCACCTGTGCCACGAAGCGGTCGATCAGCTGGGTGAAGCTTGTGGCATCGGCCGGCCCCGCGGGCACCTCGAGCGCGAGGCTCGCCGTATAGGGGATGCAAATCTCCTTGCAGATGAGGTAGTCGACCTTGAGCGCGAGATTGAGGGGTGCGGCACGCTTGGCCAGCTTGGCCTCGAGCGGAAAGACGACGAGGTCGTGATAGCCGAGCGTGTCGAGGCCGAGCACGGAGAAGCGGGTGGGCCGAGGCCATGCCATCGCGACGCCGGCGAGATTCTGCGAGCCGGCCCAGTCGAGCCGCGGCGGAAATCCGGCGGCACCCGGGCTGCGCCAATAGATCTTCCAGCCCGGCTGCAGCTGGAACTCGAGGCCGAGGCGCAGCTCTGTGGCCTCTCCCGTCCCGGCCGCCGCCGAGAGAAGGCGCAGCCGGCTCTGCTCGGTCACGGCCCACGCCGAGGCGAGTGCCGGGGCCGCGGCGGGGGGGCTGGAGAGGCTCTCTTGCGAGGAGGCCGGCGCAGCTCCAAAGGGGGCGAGGCCGGCCAAGGCGGCGGCGAGGAGCGTGAGCGCACAAGCGCGCCGGGATCGCCGTCTCAGAGGATCAATCGCCATCGTCGGGCCTGCCGTCCGGTGCCATCAAGGAATGGAGCCTATGAGTAATGGCTCAATTTCACCTCATCCTTCGAGACGGCCGCTTCGCGGCCTCCTCAGGATGAGGTGAAACCCGAGCTCCAAGTCCTCATCCTGAGGAGCGTCGCGCTTGCGACGCGTCTCGAAGGATGGGGACGTGGGCAAGGTGACCCACTCCCGGCCTATGCGGCCCTCATATAGAACTGCCGGGCCGGCAACGCAAAGATGTGTTACAGTGCAATTGCATTGGCGCCGCCGCCACCATATGTGATGGCCATGAAGCTTCGCGGCACGACATCGGGCTACCTCGCAAGCCAGCTCCTCATCGCCATGCCCACGATGCAGGACCCGCGCTTTGCCCGCACCATCGTCTACATGTGCGCGCACAGCTCCGAAGGGGCCATGGGCCTGGTGATCAACCGGTTGCTCAACCAATTGACCTTCTCCGAGCTTCTCGAGCAGGTCGGCATTCATGCCAGCCACCTCGATCAGGACGTGCGCGTGCATTTTGGCGGACCGGTCGAGTCCGGGCGCGGCTTCGTGCTGCATTCCTCGGACTTCCGCACCGACGGCACGCTCGCCGTCGACGACGCGATAGCCCTCACCGCCTCCGTCGACATCCTCAAGGCGATCGCCGACGGCCGCGGCCCGCGCAAGTCGCTCTTGGCCCTTGGCTACGCCGGCTGGGGCCCGGGCCAGCTCGAGGAGGAGATCCAAGCCAACGGCTGGCTCAACGTCCAGCCGGACGAGGCGCTCGTGTTCGACGCCGAGCTCGAGACCAAATGGGCGCGCGCCATGGGCAAGCTCGGTGCCGACCCCAGCATGCTTTCGGACAGCGCCGGCCACGCCTAAAGCATTTCCTGGATAAGTGGACAAAGCGTCCCCCCTCACCCTGCCCTCTCCCCCTGAAGGGGGAGAGGGTTGCGGAGGGTTGGCGAGGCGAAGCCGAGCCTTACCCGGAGCTGGGTGAGGGGGTAGCGATTCCACTCAAAGTGAAACTGCTCTAAAGCGCACCTCTACATCTCAGAGAAAGCTTGATC
>DATEQI010000012.1:0-2937 GCA_035272805.1 Alphaproteobacteria bacterium
GCCGTCCGCGGCCGCGGTGCGATAGAGATCGCGCACGCCCGCATCGAACGCCGCCGCATCCATCAGCCCCTCGGCGATCGCCGCTTCACGCACGCCCTCGACCATGGCCGTGAAAGTCTTGCGCGTGAAGCCATCGATCAGCTCCGGCCGGCTTCCGTCGACGTAGACCATGCGTGGGCTGACCCGAACCTCCGTGAAGCCGGCTCGCGCCAGGAGGGGATAGAGCTGGCGTCCGATCAGCCCATTGCCGCCGGCGCGCGCTTGCAGCTCCACGAGACATTCGACCGCGCGCTTGGCGTCGAGACTGTCCGGATGGAAATAGGTCGAGCCGTGATCGCCCTCGATCACGGTAATGGTGCCGCCCGGTTTCAGCACCTCGCGCAGCAGCACCAAGGCTTTGGCGGGCTCACTGAGATGCTCCAAGACGAAGCAGACGAAGACGTGGTCGAAGCTCGCGGGTGCGAACGGCAAGGCGAAGATGTCGGCGCACTCAAGCGTCACATTGGCGAGAGCATTCGCCTCGAGCTTGCGCTTGGCTTGCGCGAGGGAGTCGAGTGCCACGTCGACGGCGACGATCGCGGCCGCGGGGCTCTGCCGCGCGAGCGTCACGGTCTGGGCGCCGATGCCGCAGCCGGCCTCCAGCACGCGTGCACCTGGGGGATAGGCGGTGTCGCTCAGCAAGAGCTCGGCGAGAGTCGTCGCCTGGTCGTGCAGCCGCCGGCTCTCGCGCGCCGAATAGCCGTGCACGTAGTCCGGCGGCTCGGGTTCCTGGGTCATCGCTGGCACATGGCAGGGGTCGCCCTCTTCGCGGGGAGGCTCGCCGTCGCATGGCTGCCAAATGTCTTTATGGGGAATCAGCCATTTCGGCAGCTTCGTGCCCAATCTACCATTTATTCAGGATTGCCCGGAAATCCAAGCCGAGGCGGAATGACGCCGAAACTGGCGGCTATCTGCCGTAATGCCGGAGAAAAGCCCCGGCCATCGCGTCGCGGGACGCGGACAGCCCGGGGCTTCCATCTTCGGAACAGCGACACGACGAAGCAGTCACGCCACGAGCCGTCCCGACCACAGTCTGTTTCTGCTGCTTAGGCCGCGAAGCGGATGCTGGGTGAGCCTATGACGCCGCCCTTTTGCATTGCGGCCTTCAGATCATCCGAGCCGAGCCAGGTGCGGGCCTTTGCCAAGTCGGCCACATCCTGCAGGACCACCACGTCATTGGGGTCCTCGGCGCTGCGGAACACTCGCCCATTCGTAATGCCTGCCGAAAGGCGGCTCTTCTCGTTGCCGTTGTAGGCCGTACGCCATGCGCTGTAGTCCCGGACCTTGTGGTGGATGGTCAGGTTTTCGGTCGTGTACTGTGCGTTCATTGCCATTCCTCCAAAACAGAATGAAATATAATTTGAATGCTCATCATTCAAACCACATGCGGTATGTAGGGCTAATCTTCGCAATAACCAGGGCTATAAAATAAATAAAGTTTTGGATCTTCCTCCAGAAAGATTACCTGAACTTAAGTTCGAGTAATTTCAGTCACTTGTGATGCAGTCGTGGCTACGACCGAGGCATAGTGCGGTTTGGGCCGGCTCGTCGGCGAGAGGCAAATGGTGCAATCGGGTTCAAAGGCTCATCACGGGCAAACGAGCCGGCTATTCCCGCCGGGATCCGATCATTTCTGCGCGGAAGAATTCATCGGCTCGAGGCCGCTTTTGATGATCGCAGTGGCCGCGGCGGGCGAGGCGAGGAATGCGATCAGCGCCTTCGCCGCCTCCGGCTCCTTCGAGGTGGAGACGATTCCCGCGGAGAACACCGTGACCTTCTGCAGCTCCGGCGGAAGCGGCCCGACGAGCTCGATGCCCTCGATCGGCTTGAGCTCGCTCATCTGCTGGAAGCCCAGCTCCGCCTCGCCCCGCGCGATCACGAGGCCGACCGGCTCGGCCGGAATCATCCGGCTCTTGCCCTTGAGCTCATCGGCGATCCCGAGGCGCTGGAACATCTCGGTCGAGATGTAGACGCCGCTCGCGCTGTCGGAGTAGGCGATCGATTTCGCTTGCAGGAGGGCGCGCTTCACCGCGTCGGCGGAGCCGATATCGGGCTTGGCTGCACCGGCCCGCACCGCGACGCCGATGAGCGAGCGCGCGAGATCCACCTGACTGTCCGCGCGCACCTTCCCCTCTTTCGCCAAGTCGCCCAGCGCATAGCCCACCATGATCACGACGTCGACGGCCTCGCCGCGCGCGAGCCGCTGCGGGATCGCTTGCGGCGTGTTGCCCATGGAGGGGCCCCAGTCCGTCACCACTTTGTGCCCGCTCGCGCGCTCGAATTCCGGCACGAGCTCGCGGTAGGCGGCGGCAAAGCCGCCCGAGCTCACCACCTTGATCTCCGCGGCCCCGGCCTCGCCCATGATGCCGGTCGCGAGCAGGAGGCCGGTGAGCCCGAGCGCGAGCGCGCGGGAGCCGAGCGATCTCAGTGTGCTGGACAATGGCCTCTCCCCCGATGACGGGCGTCGTTTGAGCGCGTTGCGCCGTATCTTAGCGGCGCCGCAAGCTGTGCTCACCTGAAAAGGGGAACTCAGTGCGGAAGACTGACAATCCATGCTCCGGGCGCTCGCGGTCGAGCCGTCACACGACAAACGCGCACTGCTCCTGGGGCGTCCGAGTATCCATGTTCCGCCCCCGATTGAGGTGGTCATCGATCTCCGCGGCGGCGCCGATCATGCGGCCGTAAAGGAACACGTTGAAGGCAGCCGTCTCCAGGTCCTTTTCGGCGAGCGCGCCTGCGCGATAGTCCTTCCAGAGGACCGCGAGAAGCAGAGCGGCAATGATCGCATCGACGTTGACGCAGAAAACATAGCGCGAAGCGCCGGCGTCATAGAGCGCCTGCACGAGCTCGCGGTAGAAGGCGTGGAAGACGTTGTAGTCTCCGCGCTTTTCCATGAAT
>DATEQI010000013.1:0-3130 GCA_035272805.1 Alphaproteobacteria bacterium
GCATCCGCAAGGGGGCCGAGTATGTGATGCCGACGATGCGGTAGCTGCTGTCATTGCGAGCCGAAGGCGAAGCAATCCAGACCTGGCTGGCGACCCTGGATTGCTTCGTCGGCTTCGCCTCCTCGCAATGACGAGCCGAGAAGCACGGGTCAGCTCCTGATGCGCATCCCCTTTGAGTCGTAGAGCGGCGCCAAGCTCGCCCGCGCGGCGAAGCGCCTGCCGGCGACCTCGATCTCGAAGCTGCCGCTCTCGACGTAGGCCGCGTCGATGCCGTCCTCCTCATGCACATAGCCGAGTGCCACGGCACGTCCGAGATGGTGGCCGTAAGCACCCGAGGTGGTGCGGCCGACGATCAAGCCGTCGCGATAGACGGGCTCGTTGTGGTAGAGGAGCGGCTCGGGGTCCTTAAGCGCGAATTGCACGAGGCGCTTGGTCGCCTTCCGCTCGCGCGCGCGCAGGAGGGCCTCGCGCCCGATGAAGTCGAGGTTCTTGTCGAGCTTGACCGCGAAGGCGAGGCCGGCCTCAAGGGGCGTGTCCTCGTCGGAGATGTCGTGGCCCCAGCTGCGATAGGCCTTCTCCATGCGGCAGGAATCCATCGCGTGCATGCCGGCAAGGCGCAAGCCGAAGGGCGCGCCCGCGGCGACGATCCTGTCGAAGAGGTGGACCGCGAACTCGCTCGGCACGTGGAGCTCCCAGCCGAGCTCGCCCACATAGCTGATGCGCGCGGCACGCAGCCGCGCATGACCGATCTCGATCTCGCGCGAGGTGCCGAAGGGAAAGGCCGCGTTCGAGAGGTCCTCGCCCGAGAGCTCGGCCAAGAGTGCCCGGCTGTGCGGCCCCATCAAGCTCAGCATCGCGTAAGCCGAGGTGACGTCGGTCGCAAACGCGTGCGCGCCTTCCGGAATGTGGCGGCGGAGCCAGTTGAAGTCGCGCACGCCCGTGGCCGTCGCGGTCACCACCATGTAGCTCGTCTCGGAGAGCCGCGTCACGGTCAAGTCCGCCTCGATGCCGCCGCGCTCGTTGAGCCACTGGGTATAGACGATGCGGCCCGGCTCGACGGCTAAATCGTTGGCCGAGATGCGCTGGAGCACTGCCTCCGCGTCGCGCCCCTCGACCAGGAATTTCGCGAAGCTCGACTGGTCGAAGAGGGCGACACCCTCGCGCACCGCCTTGTGCTCGGCGGCGGCATGGGCGAACCAGTTCTGCCGCCCGTAGCTGTATTCGTACTTGGGCTCGACACCTGCGGGTGCGAACCAGTTGGCGCGCTCCCATCCGGCGGTCTCGCCGAAGCAGGCGCCGTGCCCCTTGAGCCGCTCGTAGAGCGGGGTCAGCCGCACGTTGCGCGCGGTCTCGTACTGGCGGTAGGGCCAGTGCATGGCATAGAGCAGACCGAGCGATTCGGAGACGCGCTCGGCGAGATAGCGCTTGTTGCCCTGGAAGGGCTGCATGCGCCGGATGTCGACGTCCCACAGGTCCATCGGCGGATGGCCGCCCACGATCCACTCGGCGAGCACCTTGCCGGCACCCCCCGCCGACTGGATGCCGGTCGAGTTGAAGCCGGCGGCGACGAAGAGGCCGGGCAGCTCCGGCGCCTCGCCCAGCATGTAGCGCACGTCGGGCGTGAAGCTCTCGGGGCCGTTGAAGAACTTGCGGATGCCGACGCGCTCGAGCGCCGGCAAGCGGCGCATCGCCGCCTCGAGGATCGGCTGGAAATGGTCGAAGTCCTCGGCCAGCTCGCCGAACTCGAAACCCTCGGGGATGCCGTCTATGGCCCAGGGCTTGGCCTTGGGCTCGAAGGCGCCGAACAGGAGCTTGCCCGCATCCTCCTTGAAGTAGGCGCAGTTATCGGGATCGCGCAGCACCGGGAGACTGGGCGTGAGCTCGGGGAAGTCCCCGGTCACCACGTAGAAATGCTCGCAGGCCTGGAGCGGGATGTTCACCCCGCAGCTGCGGCCGAGTGCCCGCGACCACATGCCGGCCGCGATCACCACATGCTCGGCCTTGATCTCTCCCCGCTCCGTGGCGACGCCGATCGCGCGGCCGCGCTCGGTGCGGATGGCGTTCACTTTCGTCTCCTCGAAGACCTGGGCACCCCGCATCGTGGCACCCTTGGCGAGGGCGACCGTGGTGTCGACGGGGTTGGTCTGGCCGTCCTTGGGGAGGAACACGCCGCCCACCAAGTCGCCCACCTCGAGGAGCGGCCAATGGCGCTTGATCTCGCCCGGCCCGATCTCGTGGACCTCGAGCCCGAAGGTCTTGGCCATGGAGGCGCCGCGCAGGAGCTCCTCGAAGCGCGCCGCCGTGGTCGCGATCGCGATGCTGCCGCGCTGCTTCCAGCCCGTCGCCTGTCCGGTCTCCTCCTCGAGGCCGGCGTAGAGACCGGCGGTATATTGCGCGAGCCGCGTCATGTTGAGGGTGGCGCGCAGCTGGCCGATCAATCCCGCCGCGTGCCAGGTGGTGCCGCTCGTGAGCTTCTTGCGCTCGAGCAGCACGACCTCCTTCCAGCCGAGCTTGGTCAGATGATAGGCAATCGAGCAGCCGACAACCCCGCCGCCGATGACGACGACGCGGGCATGAGTGGGAAGCTGCTTCGCCACCGCCGCCACCTCCTCGCTGTCTCGCTTATGCTAGGGGACACCGCGTCCAATCGGAACGGAAAATCGGACTAGTGTCCTGGTTCTGGAATTCACGCCATTAAGAGGACGCTCGTCATTGCGAGGCGCCCGAAGGGCAACGAAGCAATCCAGCGAGGGGGCGCACCAAGTGCCTGGATTGCTTCGCTCCGCTCGCAATGACGGTCATCTCCATATGAGACGAATTCCTGAACCAGAGCCTATAGGCCGCGCCCCTCTTCCACTTCCGTGAGCGCGGCCTCGATGATGTCGAGCGCTCGGTCCATCTCGGCGGCGCTCACGGTGAGCGGCGGCGTCAAGGTCAGCACGTTCCCCATCGTGGTCTTGAAGCTCAAGCCCCGCTCGAGGCAGGCGTAGAGCACCGCCTCGGCCGCGTCCGCCGCCGGCGCCCGACTGTCGCGGTCCTCGACGAGCTCGATGCCGAGCAAGAGGCCGCGGCCGCGCACGTCGCCGATGAGACGATGCCGGTCCATCATCTCCGCCATGCGCTCGAGTGC
>DATEQI010000014.1:0-2733 GCA_035272805.1 Alphaproteobacteria bacterium
CGAGTTTCCGATGAGCGAGAGCGCCTGCCCGCCGGGCACGCGGGTCCTCTAGGCCACCACCGAATTTCTCGGATCCTACTTAAGCCATGCTGGCGTCCCGCTTCGGAAGTTGGTCTCACCCGGAAATAACCGTCATTGCGAGCGCAGCGAACCCCGGCGTACGCCGGGGCAGCACGCTTGGTGCGAAACCCTTTCTGGATTGCTTCGGCGCCCTTCGGGCGCCTCGCAATGACAAGTGTTTTCCTGATGTCGTGAATTCCAGAACCACAACGCTAGCGGCTGCCCGCGGCAGCGCTCATACCGCGCGGGCTTCATGTCGCCGCCCGGATGGTATCCGATGAGATCGACCGGGCCATCCCTCATAAAAAATTATGCCGCCCCGTGCAGGTTCCCCACAAACCCGCTGGGCGGCATCGACAGGCTGCGAAAGTTGGAGCGGCTTAGCCTGAGCTAGTGCCGATCGATCTGGGCCATCTCGTCCTTGATCTTGAGCTTTTGGCGCTTGAGGTCGTGGATCTTGGTGGCATCGGGTAGCGGGCGATTGTTTTCGTCTTGGATCGCGGCGTCGAGTGCCGCGTGCTTGGCTTTCAGTGAATCGATCCGCTCTGCGATATTCACCGGACACCTCCTGTCAATCGAGTCCGACAGCGGCAAGTGGCTCGCCGCATGAAAATGCTACGCCCGTTTTTGGCTCAGCACCAGCGCCCGATTGAGGCACGGGATTTGGGGGCTAAGCCTCGGAACCGCAACAAAATCTTGTCGCCGAGTCGGAGCCGGCCGGGGCCCTTCAAGCGGGCCCTGCTCAGCTCGCTCCGCGAGGAGGACGGCGGGCGAGGATGGACTCGAGCTCGCCCCTGCCAAGCTCGGGAAATACGCCCGCGAGCACTGCGAGAAGATCGCTCCGGTCGGCCGGGTCGAGGGGTGCCCCAAGCAAGGCAAGGTAGGCCAAGGCCCCCCCTGCGGCATCGCTGGCGCGCTTGGCCAAAGGGACGGCAGCACTCTCCGACGGCACGGGAGGGGCGGATGCCGCGAGGAGGAGCTGCTCGAGATGCTCCGCCTCGAGCTCGACCGCGGCGACCTTCTTGCGCAGCCCCTCGGCAAGCTCGGCGAGTAGAGCGTCGGTTGCCTGCGGTAGCGGTGCCGACGGGCGCCTCAAGCGCACCCTCACGGCCCTGAGGCCGCGCACGAGTTGGCCGTGCCAGGGCTCGACCGCGGCGGCGGTGCGCCTCAAGCCTTCGCCCGCGAGCGCACCCCGCCCGCTCCGCGCGTGCCAACAGCAGAAAAGCAGCAGGTTCACATCGGCGCCGTGGCGCTCCTGGAGGGCGAGGCACGCGGCTGCGACGCCCTCGCGGCCGTAGACGGCGAGCGAGAAGTCCCAGAATTCGCAAGCCGGAAAGCGGGCCATGCTGCCATCCCCCTCGACCTAAGTCCGCGTCAGTCCCCGAAGGAGATGCCGAGGCCGCGCGCCGTGCGCACCAGCGGGCCGTCGACATCGACGAGGAAAGGCCGGTCGATCACCTCCTCGAGCGGTACATCGGAGATGCCGCGATGGCGCCAGAGAACCATGCGATCGAAGCGGCCTTCGGCGATCATGTCGACGGCGTGCACGCCGAAGGCGCTGGCCATGAGCCGGTCGAGCGGACTCGGGCTGGTGCCGCGCTGCAGGTGGCCGAGGACGGTGGCGCGCGCCTCCGCCCCGCTGAGCTCTTGCAGGCGGCGCGCGATGTAGTAGCCGATGCCGCCGTAATGGGCCGTGCTTCCGAAGGCGCCCGTCACCGCATCGCCCGCCTCGGTCCTGACCGCTTCGGCGACCACCACGAGGAAGAAATTGCGGCCATGCGACTTGATGGTCTCCATATGCTCGACGACGCGCGCGAGACGATAGGGAATTTCCGGGATGAGGATGACGTCGGCACCGCCTGCGATCCCGGCGCCGAGTGCGATGTGGCCCGCATCCCGCCCCATGGTCTCGAGCACCATGATGCGGCTGTGACTCGCGGCGGTCGGCTGGAGATTGTCGAGCGCCTCGCACGCGATCCGCACCGCGCTGTCGTGGCCGATGGCCGCCTCGGTCACGCCGATATCGTTGTCGATCGTCTTGGGGATGCCGACCAGCCCGATGCCGCCCTGCTGCGCCAAGCGCCGCAGGATCGAGAGGCTGCCGTCGCCGCCGACGCCGATCAGCGCCTCGAGCCCGAGCGCGCGATAGCCCTCGATCACCTCCTCCGAGCGGTCGATCAGGCTCCCGTCCGGCATGGGGAAGGCAAAGGGATTGCCCATGTTCGTGGTGCCGAGAATGGTGCCGCCCAGGCGTATGATCTCCGGCTCGAGGACGCCGGGCCTGAGCACCTCGTGCGCCGGAGGCCGTGCCATGAGGCCGAGCGTGCCCTGGCGGATGCCTATGACGGTCCAGCCATAGCCGATGACGGCGCGGCGCACGACCGCGCGGATGGTGGCATTGAGGCCGGCGCAGTCGCCGCCGCTGGTAAGCAGGCCGATTCTCTTGGTCATGACGGCGTTCGTCCTCTGCAGCTCCGACCCGCCCGAGTGTGGCTTAGTTGCAAGCGGGCAGCAATCGCGCCCCGAAGGCGGTAATGGGTCAGTTTCACCCCATCCTTCGAGACGGGCCTTCGGCCCTCCTCAGGATGAGGTGAAACCCTAACCAAGGTGTCCTCATCCTGAGGAGCGTCGCGCATGCGACGCGTCTCGAAGGATGAGGATTCAGCCAAACTG
>DATEQI010000015.1:0-10278 GCA_035272805.1 Alphaproteobacteria bacterium
TTCCCAGAACTGCTCGACGTATTTGGTGCCGCCGATGCGAACGAGCTGCAGCCCCTCGAGGTCGGTGCATTCCGGCAGCAGAACGTCGGCCATGTGGTTCGACTCGTCGCGCGTGTAGGCGAAGGCCACGATGAAGGGGAAGCGCGACATCTTGTCCGCGATCGCCGCGGTGTCCCAGAACGAGATCGCGGGGTTGCTGCGATAGAGGAACCACAGCTCGGGGAAGGTCACCCCGGGCAGGCCCTTGGGCGTGCCGTCGAGGAACATCCAGGCGAGATGCGTCGGCCCGAGGGCCTGGCTCCACGGCCCGTTGGCGGCGAGCGGCACGAGCGTGCGGTAGGCGTTGCGGATGTTGGGACGGGCACTCCAGCTCTCCTTGTCGGTGGGGTTGAAGGGGTAGGTCATGAAGCCGTCCACCCCCGGCTTGACGCTGCCGGTACGGTCGGACATCGGGCGGTTGAGCCGGACCGTCGTCCCCAGCGTGCCGCCGGGGACTTCGAGCCCGCCCACCAATGCCACCGCGACGGTACGGGCCCAGCAGCACTCGTAGCCGCCCCAGCCGTTGTTGACGGTCTTGCCGAGCGTGATGGCGACCGGCCGGAAGGGCAGCGTCTCGCCCTCGATCTCGACCGTCTCGCCGACGCACGCCTGGGCGAGAAACTCGTTGGCGACGCGGCGGATCGTCGCCGCCGGCACATCGCAGATCGGTGCCGCCCATTCCGGCGTGCAGCGCCGCATGTGCTCCAGAAGCTTGCCGAACGCGGTCGCCCCCGCGAGCGATCCGCGCTCGAGCTCTTCCCCGTCCGGACCGATCTCGATCGCGTCTGCGCGAAACTCGCCTTCGAGCGCGGGATCGGCATCGGGGGCGTCATGGGGGACGGCACTCTTGCATTTGACATCCCACACGAGCGGCCGGCGGCTTGCGGGATCGCGCAGATAATAACCGTGCCGTCCGACGAGATAGGGCGAGGCCGTCCGCGCCTTGAGGAACGGCACGTCGAGTGCCGAGCGCGCGTTCTCGTGGAGAAGCACGTGAATGAGCGCATAAAGGAACGCCGCGTCCGTCTTGGGTCGGATCGGCAGCCATTCCGCAGAGCAGGCGCCGGTGACGGAGAGATGCGGCTCGATCTGAACACGCCTCATGCCGCGCACGCGCGCGTCCGCATGGCGCCGCACGCCGACCACCCCGCCTGAAGCCTCGGTGTTGCTGCCGAAGGAGAGCAGATACCGGCACGAGGGCGTGTCGGGAGAGACGGTGAAGGCGCGGTGCCAGAGCTCGCCGTAGAGATGCTCCGAGTGGTAGCACTTCACACCCTGGCCGCTGCCAAAGCCCATGTCGACGGGGCCCCAGGCCGCGAGATACGCGGGGAAAGTGCCCATATAGGACTGCGGCGTGCCGCCGCCGCCGAAGCTTGCCGCGACTTTCGGGTAGCCCGACGCGTCGAGGAGGCCGCTTCTGCGAATGGCGTTGAGCTTCTCGGCCACGAGGTCGAGCGCCTCCTCCCAGGAGATCGGCACGAAGCCGGGGTCCTGATCGCGCCCCTTCTGCGGGTTCGTCCGCTTCATCGGCGAGAGGATGCGATGCGGGTTATAGGTCTTTTGCACGAGACCGTAGGCCTTGACGCAGACTTTACCTGCGCCCGGGTGAATGCCGGCCGCGCAGAAATTCGGCTCGATGGCGACGGCGACCCCGTCATCCACCTGAACCGTGAGGAGATCGGGACCCGCGACGCACTGATAGCAGTAGGTCGCAACGCGCCTCCTCGTCGTTGGCTCTCGCGTCGTCATGGCCTCGATGCACCCGCGGCCGCGGCTTTTGCGGCCTTTGCCTTCAGGCGCTCCGCGCTTTTGCGAACCTCGACGATGAAGCGCACATGCTTACCGCGGGCGATCTCGTCGAGGGAATCGCGCGCGCTCAGCTCGAAGGTGACGAGCCGCCCCTTGACCTCGGCAACTCTCGCCTCGATCTTGACGGCCATGCCGAGCAGCGTCGGTGCGAGATGGTCGAGCTCCACCCGCGTGCCGACGGAATCTTCGCCGCTGTCGACATGATCCAGCAGGCCCTCGCGGCAGGTCATCTCGATATCCCTGACGAGCGAAGGGGTCGCATAGACGCGCCCTTGCTCGCCCATGAAATCGATCGTCCGCGGACGATCGACCTCGAACTGCCGCACGAACGTCAGACCTGGTGCTAGGCTCGCTTTCATGAGACACATCCCTGTCCGCGGAAAACCGGTACGCAAATTCCGAATTCAGCGATACCCGTTCTTATTAAAAACAAATTGTGCCTCGAAGTGGGGGCCCCGTATTTGATCCTGATCAATCTGCCCCACCGAGATTCCGCCTGGAGGCTGGACCGCGCCTAGAATAAATAAACGAGTTGAATCAATGAGTTAAGTCGAAAACGTGCATACTGGTGAGGGCGAACGTTGGGGGCCGGGCCGGCCATAAAAGTGCCTAGGGCTATTTGCGCTGGGCCTCGCGAAATTAGCGGTTTACCTGGGCGCGTTGATCACTAAGCTCCGGGGGGCCGCCCGCGCGGAAAGGGGAGAGACGGCCGCCGTCGATGCGGCAGTTTGCCGCACGCGCGGCGCTCGAGGAGAAGACCCGATTGAAGCGACGCTCCAAGACACTTCCGGCCGCCGAGCCCGAGCCGGGTCCGCGCATCCGGCCCGCGGCCCCCGAGGACGTGCGCTCGATCATCGCACTCGACGAGGACGTGACGGGCCTCGCCAAGCCGCGCTATTGGCAGGATCTCTATGAGCGCTACGGCTCCACGCGGCGCGAGGGGCGCTTCTTCCTCGTTGCAGAGGGGGAAGGCCGCATTGAAGGCTTCATCATCGGCGAAGTGCGCGCCTGGGAATTCGGCTCGCCGCCGTGCGGTTGGATCTTCGCGATCCAGGTGCGGCCGAAGGGCCGTCTCAAGGGCACCGGCACGCGGCTGTTCGCAGCCATGTGCGACTGCTTTCGCCGCGCGGGCGTAGAGAAGGTCCGCACGATGCTCGCGCGGGATAACGCGCTGATCCACTCCTTCTTCCGCAGCCAAGGCATGATGGCGGGACCGTTCATCGAGCTTGAAATGTCGCTCGATTGATCGGCCGCAGCGCGGCGAATGGCCGGTTTTAACGCAGGGTCACATGAAACTGCAAAAAGCCACCTACTTTGCCCTCTATGCCGTCCTGGAGCTCGCCGCCGATCCGGCGCGCCAGCTCTCGGCCGTGGAGATCGCGGAGAAATACGGCATCTCCGCGCATCATCTCGCCAAGGTGCTGCGCGGCCTCGGGCGCGCCGGCATCGTCGACTCGACGCGCGGGGTCGGCGGCGGATATCGCTTCGCCGGGAACGCCAAGCGCCTCACGCTCCTCGACGTGATCAGGCTCTTCGAGCCGCTCGGCAACGAGCGCTCGGCCAGCGGCGAGCAGCACCCGAACAACGCTGCCGGCCGGGCGCTCAAGCTCGTGCTCAACGAGATCGACGAGCACGCGGCGGCAACCTTCCGCTCGATCACGATCTCGACGATGCTCAAGATCATGGCTCAGCGCCTCGCCTCCGAGCCGACGAAGGAGACGAGGCGCCCGCGCGCGCGGCCGGAGGGCCGCGGGTCAGGCTCCCGTACCGGCAGCACGGGGTGACGCGAGCGCGGGCCCGCCTGCGCGATGGGCACAGGCCTCGAGCGAAGCGGCTAGCCCGCCATGACGTGAGATGCCTCCGGGTAGCGAGGGGGAGCGCGCGGCACGCTCTCGCGCGCCGCCCACAGCACTCTTGCTTCCTCGGCCTAACCCGCCGCGCGCGGCGCTCAGGATCTGGCGCCGCCGTCGGACTTGATCTTGGGATGGGCCTTCTCTTCCTGGAAGCAGGCGTTGAAGCCCTGGTCATAGCCGGCCTTGTAGTCGACTTCCCGCAAATAACGCGTGTCGTCCTTGTGACCGGCCGTCTGGTAACCGTCCCGCCCGGCGTCTTGAAAGCCCGTGCGACAGCCGTCCACATAGCCGTCGTCGAAGACGGGACTTTGGCCTGGAGGCGGGATTTGCGGATTGGTGAGACCAAGAGAGACCGCAGCCCCGCCTGCGAGTGCCAGTGCAAGCGTCGCAGAGAACAACGCCGATTTCGCTCTTTTCTTCATGACGACCCTCGTTTCCTTCCACGATTGAAATGTCGCTCCTCGAGCGCCAACGATTTCCCGCCAACGGACGACAGCCTCGGCTACATGGCCGATTCGCCCGTCATCTTCGGATTGCGCATTTCCTCCTCATAGCAGGCCCGGTACGCCGCATCGAAGCCGGCCTTGTACTCCGCGTCCCGCAGGTACCGCGCCGCATCCTTGCGGCCCGCTTGCTGGTAACCTTCGCGTCTGGCGTCCTGAAAGCCCGTCAAGCAGCCGTCCGCGTAACCGTCGCGAAAGTCCCGGCTGCTGCCGGCGGGGGGCAGCGCGGGGTTGACCAAATCCGCCCCAAAGGCCAGCAACGGAAGCCCCACGCTTAGAGCCGCAACAAACCGCGCCAAAGCCTTGATCATGGCTCTTCCGCCGCAACGCCGACCGAGTAAGCGTCCTCGATGATCTTAGATCGCCGCCGCTCCGGGTAAAGGCTCCCGAGCCGCTCGTCACGCAGATGTGAGCAATCCTCGCCGGGAGCTTCCCCCCGCTTTCGGGCTGGCGAGAGGCGGCACCTCCGCTTATGATGCGCCTCGAACCACCAAACGCAAGGAGATCGCACGATGAAATGTGACTGGCGGGGCGTCTTCCCAGCCGTAACGACCCAGTTCCGCGACGACCTCGCGCTCGATCTCGAGGCAACGGCGCGCCATGCCGAACGGCTGATCCAGGCCGGCGTCCGCGGCCTCATCATGTTGGGCACGGTCGGCGAGAACACGACGCTCGAGGCCGAGGAGAAACGCGCGGTCATGCGTTCCGCGATCGCCGTGGCGAAGGGGCGCGTCCCGGTGCTCTCGGGCGTCGCCGAGTGCTCGACCGCCCTTGCCTGCCGCTACGCCGCCGAGATGGAGAAGCTGGGTGCGGATGGGCTCATGGTCCTGCCCGCGATGGTCTACAAGTCGGATGCGCGCGAGACGCTCGCGCACTTCCGCGCGGTAGCGCGGGCGAGCAAGCTGCCGATCATGATCTACAACAATCCGATTTCATACGGCGTCGACGTGACGCCCGAGATGTTCGCCGAGCTCGCGAACGAGCAGACGGTGGTGGCGCTCAAGGAATCCTCGGACAACGTCCGGCGCATCAGCGATATCGTGAACGCCTGCGGCGAGCGCTACGTCCTCTTTTGCGGGGTCGACGACCTCGTGCTGGAGAGCGCAATGCTCGGTGTCGTCGGCTGGGTCGCGGGTCTGATCAACGCCTTTCCCGAGGAATCGGTGCGGCTTTTCGGGCTGGCGGCGGCGGGACGTTATCGCGAGGCGCTGCCGCTCTACCGCTGGTTCATGCCGATCCTCCACCTCGATTGCCACACCAAGCTCGTCCAGTACATCAAGTACGCGCAAGCCTTGGCGGGGCTCGGCTCGGAGACGGTACGCCCGCCGCGCCTCAGGCTCGAGGGCGAGGAGCGCAAGCGTATCGGCGCCATCGTCCGCGCAGCGCTCGACAGCCGGCCCAAGCTCGCCGCCGAATAGGAAGCTCCCGCTTGGCGCGAAGAGGCGGAGGTGCCGAGGCCTCCGCCTTTTCCTTTCAGCGCGGGGAGACCGCCCGAGGGATGCTCAAACGAGCTGGAAGCCGTGGGCGTAGGGATCGTCGTCGTCGATGAAGATGGTGTTGTAGCCGGTCATGCGCGCCCAGCCCTCGATCGAGGGGATGATGGCCGCGTAATTGCCCACCTTGGCGCGTCCCTCGACGCGGCCGCGGAAGAGACTGCCGATAATGCTCTCGTGCACGAAGAGATCGCCGGGTACTAACTCGCCGCGCGCCGCCTTCTGCGCCATGCGCGCCGAGGTGCCGGTGCCGCAGGGAGAGCGGTCGATCGCGTTCTCGCCATAGAACACGGCGTTGCGCGCATGCGCCTCCGGGTGCTTGGGCTTGCCCGTCCACATGATATGGGTGAGACCGCAAATCGTCGCGTTCTCCGGATGGACGAACTCGTATTTGGCGTTGAGCGCCTTGCGCAGCAGCGGCGATAGGCGTCGGATCTCGCCCGGCGCGAGATCGGCCATGTCGCGGTAGCCCGCCTGCGGCTCGACGATCGCGTAGAAATTTCCGCCATAGGCGACGTCCACCTTGAGCGGGCCGAGGCCGTCGCATTCGACCTCGAGCCCGGTCGAGTGGAGGAAGGAGGGCACATTGGTGAGGCGCACCGATTCGACGCGCGCGCCCTTCATGGTGTAATGCGCGACCACGAGACCCGCCGGCGTCTCGAGGCGGAGCTCCCCCGGCTTGGCCGGCGTCACCAGGCCGCGCTCGAGTGCGATCGTCACCGTGCCGATGGTGCCGTGCCCGCACATGGGGAGGCAGCCGCTCGTCTCGATGAAGAGGATGGCGATGTCGCAGTCCTCGCGCGTCGGCGGATAGAGGATGCTTCCCGACATCATGTCGTGGCCGCGCGGCTCGAACATGAGCCCGGTGCGGATCCAGTCGTACTCCTTGAGGAAATGCTGGCGCCGCTCGCTCATGGAGGCGCCGCTGAGCTGCGGCCCGCCGCCGGCCACCACGCGCACCGGATTGCCGCAGGTATGCGCGTCGACGCAGAAGAAAGTGTGTACCGCCATGCGGGTGTTTTACGCCAGCCGCCCGGCGGGCGCAACGGCGGGGCAGAGCTTGGCGAACTTCGCCATGGCACAGCAGCTAGCCCTCGGCTATAGCAGATGCCATGAACGAGACGCCTTCGCGCAATCCGGCCCGCACCGTCGTCGTGGTCGGCGCCGGCATCGTCGGCACGAGTACTGCGCGCTATCTCCAGCGCGACGGCGCACGCGTCATCGTGATCGACCCGCTGGCGCCGGGCCGCGGCACCTCCTTCGGCAACGCGGGCGGCATGGCGGTGACGGAGGTGGCTCCGCTCTCCCTACCCGGAACCCTCTGGCGCGTGCCGCGATGGCTCATGGACCCGCTCGGCCCGCTCACCATCCGCTGGTCCTATCTGCCGCGGTTGGCACCATGGCTGTGGCGCTTCTGGCGCGCGAGCGCCTCCGCGCGCGTGGAGGCGACGGCGACGGCGCTCGCGAGCCTGCTCGCGCGCGCCTATGACGACTACGAGCCCTTGCTCGTCGAGGCCGGCATCCGCGACCTCCTCAAACGGCAGGGCTGCATCTCGCTTTATGAAAGCGAGGAAGCGCTCAAGGATGACGCCTTCGAGCTGGAGCTCAAGCGAAGGCACGGCGTGCGGATCGAGCGCCTGGGACCTGAAGAGCTCCGTCAGATGGAGCCCGATCTGGCGCCCATCTTCAAGGCCGGCCTGTTCCTGCCCGACTGGGGCCACGTGGCCGATCCCTACCGCGTCGTCGCCGCGATCGCCGAGTGCTTCTCGCGACAGGGCGGGACCGTCAAGGAGGCGCGCGTGGTCGAGGTCGAGATCGGCGCCGAGGGACCGCGCGCGGCACTCACCGACGCCGGCGAGCGGATCGAGTTCGACCAGCTCGTGATCGCGGCCGGCGCCTGGTCGGCAAAGCTCGCCAAGCCGCTCGGCAGCAAGGTGCCGCTCGAGACCGAGCGCGGCTATCACACCACGCTCCCCAATCCGGGGGTCAGCTTGGGCCACATGCTGCACTCGGCCGAGGGCGGCTTCGTGCTGACGCCTATGTCGATGGGGCTGCGGCTCTCCGGTACGGTCGAGCTCGGCGGGCTCGATCTCCCGCCGGACTATGCGCGCGCAAAGGTCCTGGTCACGCGCGCGAAGCGATTTTTGCCCCGCCTCGACGCGGAAGGTAGCACGGAATGGATGGGCTACCGACCCTCGCTTCCCGACTCGCTCCCCGTGATCTCGCGGAGCCCACGCTTTGCCAATCTCTTCTACGCCTTCGGCCATGGCCACTTGGGCTTGACCGAGGCGGCAACCACGGGGCGCATCATCGCCAGCCTCGCCGCCGGAGGCGATCCCGGCATCGATTTGAGGCCTTTCCGCATCGACCGGTTCTAGAGTCTCGATTCGGAAGTTGGTCTCACCCGGAGACAACCGTCATTACGAGCGCAGCGAACCCCGGCGTACGCCGGGGCAGCGCGCTTGGTGCGAACCCTTTCTGGATTGCTTCGGCGCCCTTCGGGCGCCTCGCAATGACAAGTGTTTTCCTCATGTCGTGAATTTCAGAACCAGGACACTCGGTCCTGGCAATGAGGCTTGACGATCCTCTCGCGCGTTCACTCAACGCTTCGATCGCGAGCGGCGGCCGGCGAGAAGGGCGAAATCAGAATGCGGACGCGGCGCGAGTGAGCCTCGGCTCGATGCGCAGCAGAGCGGCAAGGCGCCGTCGCGGCTTGACGAGATCCGCGAGTGTCAATCGGTCCAGCACCGCCATGAAGGCGTCGGTTGCATCGCTGAGCGCGCGGCGCAGGGTGCAGCACGCCTCGATGCGGCAATAGCCGCTCCCCTGCAAGCAGCCAAGCACGCCCAGCTCCTCCTCCATGTCGCGCACGACGGCGCCGACATTGATCGCGGCCGGCATCCTCGCGAGGCGGAGCCCGCCCTTCTTGCCGCGCACGGTCTCGAGATATCCCTTCTGAGCGAGCCGGCTGACCACCTTCATGAGGTGGGCTCTCGAGATCGCGAAAATCTCGGCGATCTCCTTGATCGTCGAGAGTGCCTCGCCCTTGATGCCGACATAGATGAGGACGCGAAGCGAATAATCCGTGTGAAGGGTCAGGCGCATCGAGCGATTCCCCTACCGTCGGCGAGCCAAGGCGCACGTGACTTGCCTGGCCAAAAGAGTCATCTTAAATGTATAATATCTTCGCTCCGGCCCGGCAAGTCCGAGAGGACGAGGGGCACGACGCTCGAGGATCGACGCATGGTTGCCATCCCTCGCTATCGCCCGCATGCGGGTCCCGCGCTCTTCTCCGCGGGCTTCCGGCCGTTCTTCCTCATGGCAGCACTATGGGCGGCCGTTGCGATCCCGCTCTGGCTTGGCGCCCTGTCTCGGGGGATCGTCGCCGCGAGCGGCCTTCCACCCGTGCTCTGGCACGTCCACGAAATGGTCTTTGGCTATGCGGTTGCGACCGTCGCGGGCTTCCTCTTGACGGCGATACCGAACTGGACGGGACGCATGCCCTTGCAGGGCTGGCGCTTGGCGGCACTTGTGCTCCTCTGGGCGGCCGGGCGCCTGGCCGTGCTCTTCTCCGCGAAGATCGGAGCGCCGTCCGCCGCAATCGTCGACTTGGCCTTCCTGCTCACGTTCCTCCTGGTCGTGGCGCGCGAGATCCTGGCCGGACGGAACTGGCGCAATCTGCCGATGCTGGCCGCCTTGGCGCTCCTTTTGCTGGGCAGTCTCCTTGTCCATCTCGACGCCCTTGGTATCGCCGACACGGCCGAGCTCGGCAACCGCGTCGGCCTCGCGACGCTGCTCATGCTGATCGCGCTTGTGGGCGGCCGCATCATCCCGAGCTTCACCCGGAACTGGCTCGTCAAGGTGCTGCCTGAGATACAGGTACCCGCACCATCGGACGCGGTCGATGCGGCGGCACTCGCGCTGACGGGGCTCGGCCTCGTCGCCTGGGTAATCGGACCCGGCGGACTATTGGCACCCTGGCTCGAGCTCGCCGCCGGCGTTGCCGTGGCCGTGCGGCTCTCGCGTTGGCGCGGCCTCGCAACGCTCCGCGAGCCGATGCTCTTCGTCCTCCATGTCGGTTATGGCTGGCTCGCATGCGGCCTGCTCTTGCTCGCCCTCAGCGGGTTCTATGCGATCCTCCCGCAAACGGCGGCACTGCACGCGCTCACGGTAGGCGCCGTCGGGACCATGACGCTCGCGGTCATGACGCGCGCCTCGCTCGGCCACACCGGCCGGCCGCTGTCGGCGGGCGCCGGGACCAAGGCCATCTATCTCCTGGTGACGGCGGCAGCGCTGCTGCGCCTGATGGTCCCCTTCGCCGACGCCTATTCGGAGCTCCTGTTGTCCTTGGCCGGCATCGCCTGGAGTGGCGCCTTCGGCCTCTTCGCGCTCCTCTATGCGAGGCCGCTCTCGCAGCCGCGGGTCGTCGGTACCGCGGCACGGCCCATTTGAGCCCCGACCAATGACGGACGTCGTTATGCCGGCTAAATAGCCGATCAGCCGCGATCGTGCTATCGAAGTGAAGGAGGTTGGCGCCATGTCGGCTCATTCGCTCGTTCCGGACTGGGGCATCGTCGCACG
>DATEQI010000016.1:0-5702 GCA_035272805.1 Alphaproteobacteria bacterium
CGCGAGCGGGGTCGAGCGCCCGCTTTACTGGACGGGCGGCAATGCAGCACTGCCGGTCCACGGCATCAGCGCCTATGAGGCCGAGGCCTATTGCCGCTTTATCGGCGCGCGGCTGCCGAGCGAGGCCGAATGGGAGCGCGCCCAGGCGCTCCACCCCGAATGCGGGTTCTTGGGCGAAGTCTGGCAGTGGACCGCAAGCGTCTTCGCGCCCTATCCGGGTTTCGCGCCTTTCCCCTACCGAGGCTATTCGGCGGCCTACTTCGACGGCCTCCACCGCGTGCTCAAGGGCGGGAGCTGGGTGACGCTGCCGCCGGTGCTGCGCCCGAGCTTCCGCAACTGGTATGCCCCCGACACACGGCAAATTTTTGCAGGATTGCGCTATGCCATGGACTCCTAGACCGCTGCCTCGAGCGCCCTACGCGCGCCAGCGCGACCGTCTCGACTGGACCGTCACCGCGGAGCCCGGCCGCGAGCGCGAGGACGGCGAGGAGATCCGCCGCGGCCTCGCGCAAGTGCCCAAGCGCCTGCCGTGCCGCTTTTTCTACGACGAGCTCGGCTCGCAGCTCTTCGAGCGCATCTCGGCCCTCCCGGAGTACTACCTCACGCGCACCGAGCGAGCGCTCCTCGAGGATGTCGCGGGCGAGATCGCCGCGCGCACGGGCGCTTGCGAGATCGTCGAGCTCGGCAGCGGCAGCTCGTTCAAGACGCAGCACCTCCTCGATGCCTATGCGGGGCTGGACAAGGCACTCAGCTATGCGCCCATCGACGTGAGCCCGTCGAGCCTCGAGCGCGGCGCCTCCCAGCTGCTCGCCCGCTACCCTGGGCTCGCGGTGCATGCGATCGTCGGCACTTACGAGGCGGGACTGGCCCTCCTCGCTGCGTCGCGGCCGGGGGACGCACGATACCCGCGCCTTCTCGTCTTCCTCGGCAGCACGATCGGCAATCTCACCGTGGCGGAGACGTTGCACTTCTTGCGCGCGGCGCGCGCAGCACTCCGGCCCGGCGATTGGCTTCTCATCGGCACCGATCTCGAGAAGGACCCACGCATCATCGAGGCGGCCTACAACGACAGCCAGGGCGTCACGGCCGCCTTCAACCTCAACATCCTGCGCCATATCAACCGCCGCTTCCGCGCCGATTTCGCCCTTGACCGCTTCGCCCATCGCGCGTTCTACAATCGGGAGGAGCGGCAGATCGAGATGCATCTCGTGAGCCTCGCGGCCCAGGAGGTGAGGCTTTCGGCGCTTGACTTGGCCGTACGTCTCGCGCGCGATGAGACCATCGAGACCGAGATCTCGCGCAAGTTCGATCTCGCCGGCTTCGCCAACACGCTCGCCGGGTGCCACTTCGAGCCGGCGGCGCAATGGAGCGATCCACGCCAGTGGTTCGGCTTGAGCCTGGCGCGGGCCGCCTAAGGGGGGACGGGTGTTGCGTCTCAAGGACAAAATCGCGATCGTGACCGGCGCGGGCTCGGGCTTCGGGGAGGGCATCGCGCGCCGCTTCGCGGCCGAAGGGGCCAAGGTCGTGCTGGCCGACGTCAATGACCAGCAGGGCCGCCGCGTTACGGAGGCCATCGCGAAAGCGGGGGGCGAGGCGCATTACGTCCATGCCGACGTCAGCATCGCGAGCGAGGTGGCGGCGATGGTGGGCGTGGCGGCGAAGCGTTTCGGCGGGCTCGACATCCTCGTCAACAATGCGGGCGTGCCGCAGCGCAACGGCCCCATGCTCGCGGTCGACGAGGCAACCTTCGACCGCATCTTCGCCGTCAACGTGAAGAGCATTTACCTCGCCGCCGTCCACGCGGTGCCGGCGCTCGAGCGGCGCGGGGGCGGAGCCATCATCAATACGGCATCGACCGCGGGGCTCCGGCCGCGCCCGGGCCTCGTTTGGTACAACGGCAGCAAGGGTGCCGTGATCTCGCTTACCAAGGCGATGGCGATCGAGTTGGCGCCCAAGCAGATTCGCGTCAATGCGCTCTGCCCGGTCGCCGGGGACACGCCGATGCTGGGCGACTTCATGGGGGGAGATACGCCCGAGAACCGCGCGCGCTTCATCGCCTCCATACCGCTCGGGCGCCTCAGCACGCCCGCGGACATCGCCAACGCAGCCCTCTATCTCGCGAGCGACGAGGGCGCCTTCATCACCGGCGTGGCACTCGAAGTCGATGGCGGACGCTGCATTTGAGGCGGCCCGGCGCCGTCCTTCTCCCGTCATCGTTGCGGCACTTGCCGGCCTCGCCTTGGCTCTGGCGGCGGGTGCCCCTCTTGGCGCGCGCGACGCGAGCGCAAAGGCAAAGCGGCCCGGGGTTTGCCGTCCCGGGCCGCTCGCCTTGGAGAAGACCGCAGCAGCTAGTTGCGGTTGCTGCCGAAGAGCTGGAGGAGCATGAGGAAGAGGTTGAGGAAGTCGAGGTAGAGGCGGAGCGCGCCCATGACCGACTTCCGCGTCGCCACGGCTGCGTCGTCGCCCGCGAAATAGAGCTCCTTGATCGACTGGGTGTCATAGGCCGTGAGGCCGGCGAAGACGAGCACGCCGATCACCGATACGGCGAACTGCAGCCCCGTGCTGTGGAGGAACATATTGACGAGGCTCGCGAGGATGATGCCGATGAGCCCGACAAAGAGGAACGACGCGAAGGCCGAGAGGTCTCGCTTCGTGGTGTAGCCGTAAAGGCTGAGCCCCGCGAACGAGCCCGCCGTGATGAAGAAGACCCGCGCGATGTTGGTGCCGGTATAGGCCACGAAGATGAAGGACATCGAGACGCCCATGAGCGCCGCATAGAGCCAGAAGAGCGCTTGGGCGGTGGCCGGCTGCATGCGCGTGATGCGCGCGCTCAGGAAGAAGACGAGCCCGAGGGGGGCGAGGAGCACGAGCCAATAGAGCGGCGTGCCGAAGATCGCATGCATGGCCTGCGGCGATTCGGACACCACATAGGCGACGATGCCGGTGAGCGCCAGGCCCGAGGCCATGTAGTTGTAGACGCGGAGCATATAGCTGCGCAGACCCGCGTCGATCTCCGCGCGCTCGACCGTCCCCGGAATGGCGCGGCTTTGCTGGCGAATATCCATGTCAAACCCTCACTCGAAAATAGCGCGGTGAATTCCCACAGGGGTATTTTGGGGTTATTCCGCGGAAAATCAACTGTCTTATATTAAGAATTGTTAAGGATCAGTGACTTAGCCTCAAGGGGCCCGGCCCTTCTCACTGCCGCGGCAGAGCGCGCCATCCCGAGGGACAGGCGCCGACATAAGGGTAATACTGCTGATAAGCGTCGCACCAGTACCAAAAGCCGGGGGCCGCACCTGGCGGGGTGAACGGATCGGGATAGGGATAGATCGGCGCCGGATACCAATACCAATCGGCACCGATGATCCACCACCAGCCGACGCGGCCGCCATAGTTGCCGTTCCACCAGTGGCCGCCGCGCCAGCGGTTGTGATCGAAATGGCCCATGTCGCCATGCCAGCCTTCATGCTCGTGCCATGCGCCGTCGGCGCCGCCCCAATGCCCGGGTTGGCCGGCATGTTGCGCCTTGGCCGGGACGGACAGCGCCAACGCGCAGACCGTTGCCATGATCAATGTTCTCAATTGCATGATATCCGACTCCCCGTGCTCCTGACGCGCCAGACTTGGTCGGACTGACGTCGGTCAGCCTAAGAGACCCGCCGCGGTTTGCCATTGACCTGCGTCAAGCGGAGACACTCGGAAGCTCGTCCCAACTGGAAATAACCGTCATTGCGAGCGCAGCGAACCCCGGCGTACGCCGGGGCAGGGCGCCAGACGCGAGACGCGTTCTGGATTGCTTCGGCGCCCTTCGGGCGCCTCGTAATGACAAGTGTTTTCCTCATGTCGTGAAATCCAGAACCAGGACGCTAGAACCGCAGCAAGCGACCCGCAAGCGGCGTGGCTCCGGATTTGGCCAAAGGATCGACCAGGAACACGATCGTGCGCCGGCCGAAGGTCGCACGATAGATGCCGCCACGCTTCAGGCTGCGATCTTCCTTGGCGAAGTCGTAGAACCGTCCGTGCAGCAGCTCGCCCGCCGTGATGTCGAGCTCGATCTTCTCTCCTTGCTGATCCATCCGCTCGAGCACCAGCCTGCCCGGGCCGCCCAGATCAAAGAGAGGGTTCCTGCCGTAAAGCGTCCGCTCGACCCCACCTTCGCCCGGCTGGCCGCGCGGCCGCGGCGGTGCCGCGAAGCTCGGCGCAGCACCTTCCGACCCGGACGTCGCAGGTACTTGCCGCCGACCGCCATCGCAGCTCACTTTTTGTCGTTCCACGCGGCCGTCCGTGACCTCGCTTTGGAGAGCGCCGACGCGTATCGTTCCGCCGTGGATGGTTTCGCGCGTGCAGGAGCGCAGGAAATCGATGACGATCACATTTTGCGCGTTGAGGTGAATAACGGCTCCAGAGGCAAGATAGTCGAGCGGTGCCACCTCCGTCGGCGGTCCCCGCAAATCTTCGACGATGGCTGCCTGATCCGCGGCCGCTGCCGGCGCCGCCGATGCCAATCCGCAGAGCACGGCAAGGGCAACCGCGGGCATGACGCTCTTTCTCACGGGCTCGCTCCTCAACCTTCGGCGCCGTGACGCAGAAGTTTCTCCCTCGGCTTTATATGGCATAGGCAGGCGCCGACCGAAAGGGCTCAGCATTGATCCGAACGACTTCTTCCGACATTTCCCCGCCGACCGGTCTGCTCCAGCGGCATGTGAGCACCTCACTCGTTGCGCAGGTAAGGTGCCGGGCGCTCGCCGAGCGCGCGCCAGGTGCCGGCAAAGCCGAGGGCGAGCGTCAGGAGGGTCGAGCCGAGCGCCGTCGCGGCGACGGCCGCGGGGAGGAAGTGCCATGCTCCTTCCATGATCCGGGTGGTCATGAGGTAGCCGATGAGCGTGCCGAGTGCCGACGCCACCGCGGCGGCGGCAGCGCCGAGCACGCCGTACTCGATGAGAAAGATCGCGAGAAGGGTGCGCCGCGTCGCTCCCAGGACCTTGAGCACGACGGCGTCATAGGTGCGTCGCTCATGCTCGGCGGCGAGCGCGCCCGCGAGCACGAGCGTGCCGACGGTGAGGGTGAAAAGCGCGGTCAGCCGTACCGCGGAGGCGATGCTGCCGAGGATGGACGCTGCCGCCTCGAGCGCCTCCTTGACATGGATCGCCGAGACGTTGGCGAAGCGGTCGGTGACCGCGCGCACGAGCGGCTCCTCGGCCGCCGCGCTCGCCTTCGCGGTGGCGATGAAGGTCTGGGGTGCTCCCTCGAGCACGCCGGGCGAGAACACCATCACGAAGTTGAGCGTGAGGCTGGACCATTCGATCTCGCGAAAGCTCGCGATCCGCGCCGTGACCTCGCGCCCGAGCACGTTGACCGTGAGCGTGTCGCCGAGCTTGAGCGCGAAATCGCGCGCCACTTCGGCGTCGAGCGAGACGAGCGGCGGGCCCGTGTAATCGGCCGGCCACCAGCTGCCGGCGACGATGCGCGCGCCCGGCGGCGATATGGCGGCATAGGTGAGACCGCGGTCGCTCTCCAATACCCAGGCCGAGCGCGGGTCGATCTTGGCGCGCTCGGCGGCGACGCCGTTGAGCGCGGTGATGCGGCCGCGCAGGCTCGGCACCTGCTCGAGGTCGCTCGTGCCTTCGACCCCGCGGACGGCCTCATCGAACCCCTTCAGCTGGCCCGGCTGGATGTCGATGAAGAAATAGCTCGGCGCA
>DATEQI010000017.1:0-2806 GCA_035272805.1 Alphaproteobacteria bacterium
CGTCCTCGGGCGACCACTCGACGTCGTCACAAAGCCTGCGGGCGTAGCTCACGCTGTCGACCACCGCCTCGTGGACCTGCTCCGGCTCCATCTGGAGCTTGTACTTCATGTGGAGCGGGCTGGTTGAGAGGAAGGTGTGCAGACGCGGGCGCGCGGCACCCTGCAGCGCCTCCCAGGCGCGGTCGATGTCGCGCCGCGCCGCGCGCGCGAGCCCGGCGACGCGCGAGGTCCTGATCACCTTGGCCACCTCGCGCACCGCCTCGAAATCGCCGTTGGACGCGATGGGGAAGCCGGCCTCGATGACGTCGACCCGCATTTCCTCGAGCACCTGCGCCACGCGCAGCTTCTCCTCGAGGTTCATGGAGCAGCCGGGCGACTGCTCGCCATCTCTCAAGGTGGTGTCGAATATGACGACGCGGTTCGAGCTACTGGTCATGGTCTGGGTCCTCCGCTTTGAACATGATGCAAGCGCACTCCGATCCTTCTCCCCTGAACGCCCGGTGAGATCCCGGGACGACGCTCAGGGGCAGCTAAGTCGGAGTGCCGCGCCACCACGGAGGAGCCGGCGGGAAAGGAGGTCGAGGGCACGCGAAGGAAGCCGCGCCGCAAGCGGCACGCCGGCAGAGAAGAAGAAGGCTCGACTGCGGTCCATTCGCTCTCTCGCGGCCCTCCCCAGGGGCTAGGCCCTTGGGAACGCTTGGCAATCCTCATGTCCAACGCCGTGATTCGGGCAAAAAACTCTTGAGAATCAAGGCGCGGGCTATCTTTACGATGTTTCGATCAAAGCCCGCAAGGCCTTTGTGCCCGTTTAGTGCCTGATTGCAGCGTTTCGCCCCGCGGTGCTGAGCCGCCAAGGAGGTGCAACGCTTTGACTTTGCACCGATTTCGCGGCTCGCGAGTCAGCGCGAGGATAGTGGCCCGGTAAATCTGGCGGAGATCCCTTGCGCCTGGTTGACGCGCCGGACACTCTGCTTCTCTCCCGGCGCGAGGCCCGCCCGGCCCACCATGAACGAGGAAAGCAAAGCGCCATGAACGACCTCCTCCCCCTTGCGGAAAAGGCCGCCGCCCTCCTCAAGGCGCGGCGCGAGACCATCGCGGTTGCGGAGTCGTCGACCGGCGGTCTCGTCTCGGCGGCACTCCTCGCCGTGCCCGGTGCCTCGGCCTATTATCTCGGCGGTGCCGTGGTCTATACCTACAAGGCGCGAGGCGCATTGCTGGATATTCCCGATGCGGCACTCGCGGGCATGCGGCCGGCGACCGAGCCCTATGCGCTTTTGCTCGCGCGCACGGCCCGCGCGCGGCTTTCCGCGCATTGGGGCCTCGCCGAGAGCGGTGCGGCGGGACCGAGCGGCAACCGCTACGGCGATGCCGCCGGGCACGCGTGCCTCGCCGTCGCGGGCGCGGTCGAGCGCGCGGCGACGCTCGAAACGGGCAAGGCCGACCGGCTCGCCAACATGCGCGCGTTCGCGGCGGCGGCGCTCGAGCTTCTGACGCAAAGCCCGGCGCGCTGATCCGGCTCCCCTCGCGCCCATGGATTGCTTTGCAGCCCCTGCGGCGTCATTTAGGAATGAGCTCTCTTTCCGGAGGCGACCATGCCGAGCTTCGACATCGTTTCCAAGACCGATCTCAACGAGGTCGACAACGCGCTCGCCAATATCGCGCGCGAGATCGCCACGCGCTTCGACTTCAAGGATTCGCAATGCAGGATCGAGCGCCAGGAGGCGATGCTCACGCTCCATGCCGACGATCAGTTCAAACTGAAGCAGATGCACGAATTGCTGAAGGGCCATCTGGTCCGGCGCAAAGTCGATCCCTCGGCCCTCGAGTTCAAGGACGCGGAGCGCGCCTCGGGCGACAAGCTGCGACAAGAGATCGTGGTGAGGCAAGGCATCGACCGCGAGCTTGCCAAGCGCCTCGTCAAGGAGCTCAAGGACAGCAAGCTCAAGATCCAGGTGTCGATCCAAGGCGATGAGCTGCGCGTCAGCGGCAAGAAGAGGGACGATCTGCAGGAGGCCATCGCCCACATCCGCGGCCTCAAGATAGTACAGCCCCTGCAGTTCGTGAACTTCCGCGACTGAGGGGCTCTCCCTCACCCTTCCCATCCCTTCGGGATGGGCCCCTTCCCTCTCCCGCGAAGCGGGAGAGGGTTCAGGCGAGGGGCTCAGTTCTTCGCCTTGTCGACCAGCTTGTTGGCGGCGATCCAGGGCATCATGGCCCTGAGCTTGGCCCCTATCTGCTCGACGGGATGGGCGGCGAGCTGGCGGCGCATGGCCTTGAAGCTCGGCTGGCCGGCCTGGCACTCGTTCACCCAATCCCGCGCGAAGCGGCCGGACTGGATGTCGGCGAGCACACGGCGCATCTCGGCCTTGACCTCCTCGTTGATGATGCGCGCGCCGGAGCGGTACTCGCCGTATTCGGCGGTGTTGGAGATCGAGTAGTTCATGTTGGCGATGCCGCCCTCGTACATGAGGTCGACGATCAGCTTCACCTCATGCAGGCACTCGAAATACGCCATCTCGGGCGCGTAGTCCGCCGCGACGAGCGTCTCGTAGCCGGCCTTGATGAGCTCGACGAGCCCGCCGCAAAGCACCACCTGCTCGCCGAAGAGATCGGTCTCGGTCTCCTCGCGGAAAGTCGTCTCGATCACGCCGGCGCGCCCGCCGCCGATGGCGGAGGCGTAGGAGAGCGCCAACTCGAGCGCGTTTCCGCTCGCGTTCTGGGCAAGTGCTAATAGGCACGGCACGCCGGCGCCGCGCACATATTCCGAGCGCACCGTGTGGCCCGGCCCCTTGGGCGCTATCATGAA
>DATEQI010000018.1:0-2427 GCA_035272805.1 Alphaproteobacteria bacterium
CGCGTCGTGAGCCATGTCCTGGCCGCGGACGCCGCCCTCGCCGAGCAGGTCAAGTCGGCACTCGCCGTGGACAAGGTGCAGGCCGAGGCGCTCCAGGCTGCGGCCACACGTGGCGAGCAGGCAGCGCCTGCGGCGGAAGGGAGTGCGCTCGCCGCCTTCCGCGCGCGCATCACCGCGGCGCAAGATCGGGGTTGACCCGCCCGAGAGCCTCCCTCTATATCGCCCCATGAACGAGCAAGCCGCCTTAGACCCGCAAGCTCTGCACAGGATGCGGCACTCCTGCTCGCACCTCATGGCGGCCGCCATCCAACAGCTATGGCCTAAGGCCCGCTTCGGCGTGGGACCGGCGATCGACAACGGCTTCTTCTACGACGTCGAGCTGCCGGAGCCGCTCAAGCTCGAGGACCTCGAGAAGATCGAGCTCGCCATGCGCCAGCTCAAGAACAAGAAGCTCCCCTTCGAGCGCCTCGAGGTCGGCATCGAGGAAGCGATCCAACTCATGACCAGGCTCGACCAGCGCTACAAGGTCGAGCTCCTCGAGCTCCTCAAGGAGAAGGGCTCGACCGCCGTCGCCAAGGATACGGGCGATGAAGATGCGGTCGGGGTGGGCGAGGGGGCGGGCGGGCTCGCCACCATCTCGCTCTACAAGACCGGCGATTTCGTCGATCTCTGCCGCGGGCCGCACGTGCGCAACACGGGCGAGGTGGGCCAGTTCAAGCTCATCCGGCTGGCCGGCGCCTATTGGCGGGGCGACGCGCGCAACCCGCAGCTCCAGCGCGTCTACGGCCTCTGCTTCCCGACCAAGGAGGAGGTCGAGCGCGCCCTCTGGCAGATCGAGGAGGCGAAGAAGCGCGACCACCGCAAGCTCGGCGCCGAGCTCGGCCTCTTCGCCTTCTCGGCGGATGTGGGGGCGGGGCTCCCGCTTTGGCTGCCCAAGGGCATGGTGCTGCGCCAGGAGCTCGAGTTCCTCGCCCTCCAGGAAGAGCGGCGCGACGGCTATTTCAAGGTCGCCACCCCGCAGATCACCAAGGAGAGCCTCTATTACCGCTCGCGCCACCTGCCCTACTACAAGGACGAGATGTACCCGCCCATCGACATCGAGGGCGAGAACTTCTACCTGCGTCCGATGAACTGCCCGCACCACCACCAGGTCTATCTCGCCGCCAAGCACTCCTACCGCGAGCTGCCCCTCCGCCTCGCCGAGTACGGCCAGGTCTACCGCTACGAGCCCTCGGGCGGCCTCTCCGGCCTCATGCGCGTGCGCGGCTTCTGCCAGAACGACGCGCACATCTATTGCCGCTACGACCAGGCCAAGGAGGAGTTCCTCAAGGTCATGCGCCTGCATGCGCGCTACTACGACCTCATGGGGATCAAGGAATACTACATGCGGCTCTCGCTCCCCGATCTCGCGAAGCTCGACAAGTTCGTGAACGCACCTGAGAAGTGGCTCGCGGCCCTCGAGATCATCCGTGCCGCCATGAAGGAGTCGGGCTACGCTTTCGTCGAGGCGGAAGGCGACGCGGCGTTCTATGGTCCCAAGGTCGACTTCATGATCAAGAGCGCGATCGGCACCGAGTACGCCATCTCGACCAACCAGCTCGATTTCCTGGCGACCGAGACCTTCGATCTCAGCTACATCGGCGAGGACGGCGCCGAGCACCCGGTCTACGTCATCCACCGCGCCCCCTTGGGCTCGCACGAGCGCTTCGTCGCCTTCCTGATCGAGCATTTCGCCGGCGCCTTCCCGGTCTGGCTCGCACCCGTCCAGGTCCGCGTGATCCCCATCACCGACCGGCAGAACGACTACGCGCTCAAGCTCTGCGAGCGCCTCTTCGAGGTGCCGGTGATGAACGGGACGAGCGGGCTCAGGGTCGACGTCGACCTCTCGAACGAGCGCATGCAGAAGAAGATCCGCAACGCGCAGAACGAGAAGATCCCCTACATGCTGGTGGTGGGCGAGCGCGAGGCCGCGGCCGGCACCGTCGCCGTGCGCCTCAGGAGCGGCAAGGACTTGGGTGCTGTCCCGCTCGAGGACTTCATCGCCCGCGTCAAGCGCGAGGCCGAGAGCCGGCAGGATGTGCCGGTCTGAGCGTGGCTGACTTCTCCTCTCCTCCTTCAGGAGGAGAGGAGGGGCCCATCGCGTAGCGATGGGAAGGTGAGGAGGGCGAGCGCAGCGAGCGTCTACAACAGAATGCGCCCCTTACACAGTCACCTCCTCACCCCGACCCTCTCCTCCTTCAGGAGAAGAGGGAGAGATCGCCCGTGATGGGTTGACAGCGCCACCCACCCCCCCTTATGTTCCGCCCTCAGCTCGGCAAAGGACGCCCGCGATGAAGATCGTCAACTCCCTCAAGTCGGCCAAGGTGCGCGACAAGAATTGCCGCGTCGTGCGCCGCCGCGGCCGCGTCTACGTGATCAACAAGACGA
>DATEQI010000019.1:0-5405 GCA_035272805.1 Alphaproteobacteria bacterium
GGAAGCTCGATGCCGACACGGCACTTCACGCCGGCTATTCGCGCTATTTCACGCCGCCGGCGCTGGAGTTGATTTCGGGCGAGTCGATCGCCAAGTTCGCCGGCACAACCGGCTATCCCGCGGGCTATACGCCGGCGGCACCGCCCCTCGATGGGCCGATCCTGCCGGAGCGCTCCAACTATTTCGACATCGGCGCCGATCGCAACGTCCTGCCCGGGCTGAAGCTGGGTATCGACGCCTATTACAAGCGCGCGAACGATCTGATCGATGAGGGCCAGTTCGGCGCGCCAATCATCCTTTCCGTGTTCAATTACGCGCGGGCCAATGTTTACGGCGTCGAGTTCACCGGCAGCTACAACCTCGGCGACTGGTCGGCCTACGGCAATCTCGCCGTCGGCCGGGAGCGCGCCACCCAGGTCGCCTCGCAGCAATTCAATTTCGATCCCAGCGACCTCGCCTATATCGCCAGCCATTACATCTATACCGACCATAGCCAATGGATCACGGGCTCGGCCGGCGTCTCCTACACGTGGCGCGGCAATCGTATCAGCACCGATCTGCTTTACGGCTCGGGGCTGCGGCAAAGCGTCAACGGCATCCCCAACGGCGGCGCCGTGCCGCCCTATTTTCAAGTGAATTTCGGCGTCTCGCATCGCTTCGACCAAGCGCCGGGCGGGCCGATCGAGCTCAGCCTCAATCTGATCAACGTGCTCGATCGGACGTATGAAATCCGCTCCGGCTCCGGCGTCGGCGTGTTCGCGCCGCAATACGGTCCGCGGCGCGCCGTCTATGCGAGCGTGCGGAAGTTCTTTTGAAGGGTCGTGAGAAGCCGCAAAGGGGCCATGAAATGGATCGGTTGAGCGAAACCATCGCCGTGCTGAAAGCCGGGGGCTTCGCCATATACCCGCTTGCGGCACTCGCCGTGCTCGCCGCGGTGATCATTCTCGAGAAGGGCTTCGTCTTCACCGTGCGAACGCGCCTGCCGGCGGCGACGGCCGCCCTCATCGAGAGCTACGGCTTCTCCTGGGACGAGCTGGCGGGCCGGCTCGGAGGCCTCGGCGCGCGCAATTACTTCTGCATCTTTCTCCGCGTCGTCCTGGAGAACCGCGAGCGTCCCGCCTGGTGGGTCGAATCGCGTGCGGCCGACGAGGCGAGCCTCATCGAGAAGGCGCTCGGGCGCTGGCTCTGGATCCTGGAGACGATCGTGACCGCGGCACCGCTCTTGGGCCTGCTTGGCACGATCACGGGCATGGTGCGCGCCTTCAGGCTTTTCGGCAAGGAGGGCCTGGTCGACCCCGCCGGCGTCACGGGCGGGGTCGCCGAGGCGCTCATCGCCACGGCGGTCGGGCTTTTCGTGGCGCTGGTGGCGCTTTTCGCCTTCAACTTCTTCTCCCATCGCCAAGCGCAGGTGATGGACGAGATGGAGCGGCTGGGGACGCGCATGGTCGATCACATCCGGCTCGACCGGCGGGAGGCTGGACGTGAAGCTCCGTAAGTCGCGCGCGCGGCGCAAGGGACGCATCGAGATCATTCCGATGATCGACGTGATGTTCTTCCTGCTCGCCACCTTCATGCTCGCTTCGCTCTCGCTGCAGAACCTGCATTCGCTGGCGGTCGACCTGCCGCGCGGGAAGGCAGTCCCCTTGCAGGCGAGTGCGGCCGTGACGCTTACCGTCAGGCGCGAGGGTGCCGTTCTTTTGAACGAGACGCCGGTGACGCTCGAGACGCTGGCAACGACGCTCAAGGGAATGGCGCCGGGGGCCGATGCCAAGGTGGTGGTCAACGCCGACAGCGCCGCCCCCAACGGGGTGGTGGTCCAGGCCATGCTCAAGTGCCGCGAGGCGGGCGTCGAGCACTTCCTCTTCGCGGTCAAGCGCGAGTAAGGCCGCGGTGGCCGCCACGCGCTTTGCGGATGAGTCCTGGCAGCGGCTGCCCTGGCTCGTGCCTGCGGGAAGCCTGCTCTCGCTCGCGGCGCTGATGGGGTTTCTCAACCTCCTCACAGAGATGCCGACGAGACCGCCCCAGCCCGACGCCCTCGTGATCCAGCTCGTCGAGCTGCCGGCACCGGCACCGCCGGCAGCTGCGCCGCCCGCGGAGGTGCGGCCACCCCCGCCGCCGCCGGCGCCCCAGCCTCCGCCAGCCGAGCCCGAAGCGGTTGCCCCGGCCCCGCTCGAGCCCGTGCCTCTGCCGCCGCCGAGGCGCCCGCCGGCGAGCCCCGCCGTACCTCGGCCGCCCGCGCCGCCGGCAGCCGCCGAGCCGCAACGGCCGCCGCCAGCGCCCGCTCAGCCCGCCCAGACGCAAATCGGGGGCGGCGTCTCGGGCGCGCGCGCCATCTTCAAGCCGATGCCGGAGCTGCCCGCGGAGCTCAGGCGGCGCAATGTCGAGTGGGTCGCCGTGGCGCGCTTCAAGGTGGCGGCCGACGGGAGTGCGGAGGTCGAGCTCGTCGAGCCGACGAGCGAGCCGTTCCTCAACCGGCTGCTGCTCGCGACGCTCAAGCGCTGGCGTTTCTTCCCCGCCCTCGACAACGGCAGGCCGGTGGCCTCCTCCCTCGAGCTCCGCATCCCGATCTCGGTGAAGTAGGAGAGTGCGGCTGCTTCGCCGCGCTTAAGGCGCTCGGCGTCCTCGGACTCCCTTGTCCGTAAGGCCGAATTGGCACATCATCTCACGGAATCCCCGCTCATGCGGGGAATGTCTGTTGAAGCGAGGACGGGGCACCATGGCGGACGAGCACGACGAAACAAGCGAGCACGCGCACCATCACCATCACGCCTGCGCCAACCTCTTCGGCTGCGGCGACGAGCTAGGCACGGGGGTCGTCCGCGAGGACATCAAGGACGCCGCCTTCGACGTAGGCACCTCGGATCGTCTTCTCCACATGGACGAGGTGGATCGGGAGACTCTTGACGGCTATCTCTCGGCGCGCGGACGCTGGCGCCGCAAGTTCTTGCGCGCCAGCAGCTTCATGGGCGTGCTCGCGGCGACGGGGCCGTGGTTCGCCAAGCTCGCGCAGGCCGCGGAGGCGCCGGCGGCGGAGAAGGCCCAGGCCCATCACGGCGAAGGCCGCGTGCATGTCGTCCCGTCGACGAAGGAGACCGTGCGGCTCGGCGTGTTCGATGCCACGCTTGCGCCCATTCTCACCATCGAGTCGGGCGACACCATCAGCTTCCCCGATACCTGGTCGCACTTCCTGAACGAAATGCAGCCGGGCGTGCCGATCGACACGCTGGCGAAGCTTCGCGTGAGCAATCCCGGCAAGGGGCCGCACTCCATCATCGGTCCCATCGCCGTGAACAAGGCCGAGCCGGGCGACGTGCTGGAGATCCGCTACAAGCGCATCCGTCCCTTCGAATGGGGCGCGGTCTTCAACAATCCGGGCTCGCTCGGAACCGGCCTCTTGCCGCAGGATTATGCGCAGGGGCAGATCAAATACGTCGATCTCGACCTGCGCGCGATGACGGGCAAGTTCATGCCCAACATCACCGTGCCCTTGAAGCCCTTCCAGGGCACCCTCGGCCTGGCGCCGCCCGACGGCTATTTCCCGCCGCTCAGCCCCGGCGTCACCAGCTCGGTGCCTCCGGGCCCGCACGCGGGCAACATCGATCTCAGCGAGCTTTCCGAGGGCTCGACGCTCTACATCCCGGTGTGGAAGCCGGGCGCGCTTATCTATACCGGCGACAGCCACGCCGTGCAGGGCGACGGCGAGATCTCTCTCACCGCGCTCGAGACGCGCATGAAGGAGCTGCGCATCCAGGTCGTCCTCCACAAGCAGAAGAACCTGGCCTGGCCCGTGGCGGAGACGCACACGCACTGGATCATCATGGGCCTCGACAAGGATCTCAACGCCGCGATGACGCTCGCTGCGCGCAATGCGATCAAGTTCCTCGCAACCCAGGCCAAGATCAGCGAGCTCGACGCCTACGCGCTCTCAAGTATCGCGGTGAGCTTCCGTGTGACCCAGGTGGTGGACATCGTGCGCGGCGTCCACGCGCTCATCCCGAAGAGCCTCTTCGCGGGTGATCTGCGACGGCAGATGACGATGGTGTGAACCGCCCGCGCAACTGCCTCTCCGACCCTTGGGGCGGAGCGCTCCAGAGCGCGCGGTCGCTGTCGGGCAAGGCGAAGCTTCGCTATGTGTCCCTATTCGGAAGTTCGTCTCACCCGGAAATGACCGTCATTGCGAGCGCAGCGAACCCCGGCGTACGCCGGGGCAGCGCGCCTGGTGCGAGACCCTTTCTGGATTGCTTCGGCGCCCTTCGGGCGCCTCGCAATGACAAGTGTTTTCCTGATGTCGCGAATTTCAGAACCAGGACACTACGCGTGCAGCACCAGCTTCTGCACGCGCCAGTTCAAGAGCTCGGCGACGAAGAGCACGTTTTCCGCCGGACAGGCCATCTCGTGGATCCAGCCGAACTGCTTCAGCTGCTTGCCGGTCTGGCCGAGCACGCCCAAGAGCTTGCCGTCGAGGGTCAGCTTGTAGATGCGGCCGGGAAAGGCGTCGGAGCTGTAGAGCACCGGGTTCGGCCCCGGCGAGATGCAGATCGCCCAGGGCGAGCCGGGTGCGAAGGTGCCGGCGGCGATCGTCGCCTCGTCCGGCATGTTGCCGATCAGCGGCCGCGCGTCGGGCGGCACCGGCAGGTCGATGGTGAACTGGCGTTGGAAATTGCCCTCGCCGTCGAACACCTGAATGCGCCGGTTGCTGCGGTCGGCGACATAGACGCTGCCCTTGGCGTCGACCGCGATTGAGTGCGGCGTGTGGAACTGGCCGGGACCTGTGCCGCGCTCGCCCCACGACTTGAGCCAGTTGCCGTCCTTGTCGACCTTGGCGACGCGCGAATTGATGTAGCCGTCGCTGATATAGGTGTTGCCGGCGGCGTCCCAGGCCACGTCGGTCACCTGGCGGAAGCGGCCCGGCTCGGCCGCAAGCGGGGGGTTCGGATGCTTGAGCGGACCGGTCTCCTCGTCGGAGGCCTCTTGCTTGCGGCCGAACACCATCGCGACGCGGCCGTCGGGCGTGAACTTGATCACCATGTCCGAGCCCTTGTCCGTCACCCAGATGTTGTCGTGCGCATCGACCTTGACGGTGTGCGCGAACGACCAGGCATAGAGGTTGTGGCCGATTTCGCGGATAAAGCGGCCGTCGGGAGCGAATTCGAGGAGCTGGGTCGCAGCCGCGGCATAGGCCGGGCCGGTGGTGTTGCCGCGCGAGAGCACGAAGACGTGGCCCTTGGAATTGACCGCGACACCGGGGCACTCGCCGAAATAGAGGTCGCGCGGCAGGTGCACTGGATTGGGGACGGAGTCGTAGGGGATGGTCGGTACCGTCTCGGCCAAGGCAAGCCGCGGCGACAGGGCCAGCGCTACAACGGCTCCGCCGGCTGCCAGCATGAAACGGCGGCGGGCGAATG
>DATEQI010000020.1:0-12033 GCA_035272805.1 Alphaproteobacteria bacterium
GCGCACCGCCCTCCCGCTCGCCGTCGGCTTCGGCATCAAGACGCCGGAGGATGCGGCCGGCTTCGCCCGCTTCGCCGACGCGGCGGTGGTGGGCTCGGCCCTCGTTGAGGTGATCGCAAGCGGGCTCGACGCCGCGGGACGGGCGAGTCCCGCGCTCGTTCCCGAGGCCCTCGCCTTCGTCCGCCGGCTCAGCGCGGGCGTGCGCGGCGCCAGAGCCAATGCGAGGGCCGCCTCGTGAACTGGCTCACCAATTTCGTGCGGCCCCGCATCCGCGCCCTCGTGCAGAAGGCCGAGGTTCCGGACAAGCTTTGGCATAAATGCCCCAAATGCGGGCAGATGATCTTCCATCGCGAGCTTGAGGCGAACCTCAACGTCTGCCCGCACTGCGGCCATCACATGCGGCTCTCGGCCGAGCAGCGGCTCGCGATGCTCTTCGACGACGGCCAATACCACAGGATCGAGCTGCCCAAGACGCCGCTCGATCCGCTCAAGTTCCGCGACCTCAAGCGCTACAGCGACCGCCTCAAGGAAGCGCAGGGCAAGACGGGCCTCCCCGATGCGATCATCGTGGCGCATGGCCGCATGGGCGGCCTGGCCGTCGTCATCGCCGCCTTCGAGTTCGAGTTCCAGGGCGGCTCGATGGGGGTCGCGGTGGGTGCAGCCCTCGTCGCCGCGGCACGGCTCGCCACCCTCCAGCAGGCCGCTCTCATCGTCGTTCCGGCCTCCGGCGGGGCGCGCATGCAGGAGGGCATCCTCTCGCTCATGCAGATGCCGCGCACGGTGATCGCGGTCGCGGAGATGCGCGAGGCGAAGCTGCCTTACATCGCCGTGCTGACCGATCCGACGACGGGGGGTGTTTCCGCCTCGTTCGCCATGCTGGGCGACGTCCAGATCGCCGAGCCGGGGGCGGTGATCGGCTTCGCCGGCGCGCGCGTCATCGAGGAGACCATCAAGGAGAAGCTGCCGGAGGGCTTCCAGCGCGCCGAGAATCTCCTCGAGCACGGCATGGTCGACATGGTGGTGCCGCGCAAGGAGTTGCGCGAGACCATCGTGCGCGTGCTGAGCTTGCTCATGAATCGTCAAGCCCCGGCGATCGTCGTGCCGCTGCCCACGGCCCAGGCAGGCAAAGGTGCCGCTCCAGCCGAGTGATCTAGTGCTCGGGCGCCTGCTGGCGCTCCACCCCAAGCTCATCGACCTCGCGCTCGGGCGGATCGAGCGCCTGCTCGAGCGGCTCGGCCATCCCGAGCACAAGCTGGCCCCCGTCGTCCATGTCGCGGGGACCAACGGCAAGGGCTCGACCATCGCGTACTTGCGCGCGATGCTCGAGGCGGCGGGCTACCGCGTCCAGGCCTATACCTCGCCGCACCTCGTGCGCTTCGCCGAGCGCATCCGCCTCGTGGCCGGCATCATCGACGACGCGCGGCTCACTCAACTCCTCGAGGAGTGCGAGCGCGCGAACCGCGGCGAGCCCATCACCTTCTTCGAGATCACGACCGCCGCCGCGTTTCTCGCCTTCTCGCGCGAGCCCGCGGATGCGCTTCTCCTCGAGGTCGGGCTCGGAGGCCGCTTCGATGCCACCAACGTCATCCGCACTCCGGCGCTCTTGGCGATCACGCCGATCTCGCTCGACCACACGGAGCACCTCGGCGACACCATCGAGAAGATCGCCTTCGAGAAGGCGGGCATCCTGAAGCCGGGTGTGGTGGCGGTTGTCGGCCCGCAGCCTCCGGGTGCCGCCGGCGTGATCGAGACGCAGGCCGAACACGTCGGCGCGGCACTCTTTCGCCACGGCCGTGACTGGAGCATCGCGGCAAGCGGCGATGGCTGGCATTATCGCGGCCGGCGCTGGCGCCTCGAGCTGCCGCGGCCCGGGCTCCTGGGCGAGCATCAGCTCGAGAATGCCGGGCTTGCCGTCGCCGCCGCCGAGCGGCTCACCGGATTTCGCCTCTCGCCCGAGCACGTGTGCGCGGGCCTGGTGCAGGTCGAATGGCCGGCGCGGCTGCAGCGCTTGGCGCACGGGCCCCTCGTCGCCGCACTGCCGGGTGCCGGCTGGGAGCTCTGGCTCGACGGTGGGCACAACGCCTCGGCAGGGGCCGCACTCGCGCGTCAAGCGGAAGCCTGGCGCGACAAGCCGCTCGGCCTCGTCTACGGCATGCTCAAGAGCAAGGACGCGGAGCGCTTCCTCGCCCCGCTGGCACCCCATGCCGCGGCCGTGCGCGCCGTCGCCATCCCGGGCGAAGCCAACAGCCTCTCGGCCGAGGCGGCGGCAAGCCACGCGCGCGCGGCGGGGCACCGGGCTCAGCCGGCCGAGAGCCCGCTCGCGGCCGTCAGAGAGCTCGTGGCCGAGCTCGCGCGGCCGAGCCGCCTCCTCATCTGCGGCTCGCTCTATCTCGCCGGCAAGATTCTCGCCGAGAATGGATGAACCCGCCAGGCGCGACGCGGCCGCGTGCGGGCGCAGGTGACTTGCCTTTTCGCTCAAATGATCCCATACTAGCGATCATTTGAGCGAAGGAGGAACCGGATGATCGCAGCGCAAGAGATCGCCGCCGTTCTCGGCGGAGAGTCCCTGCTCCGCCGGAAGATCCGCTCCTTCGACGATCTCGAGATGCTGGTGGCGCGCGGCTTGCCCAAGAAGGCGGCGCTCAAGGTGGTCGGCGGACTGCGCGCTACTGCCGACGCGCGTGCGCGTCTGCTTGCCTTCATCGCCTCGCCGGCGACGCTCAAGCGCAGGCGCGAGCGTCTCAAGGGCGACGAGAGCGAGCGTACCGAGCGCCTCGCCCGCATCATCGCCACGGCGCGCCACGTCTGGGGCGACGAGGAGCTCGCGCGCAAGTTCCTCACCGCACCCCACAAGATGCTGCGCGACCGGGCGCCGATCGAGGTCGCCATGAGCGAGCTCGGCGCGCGCCGGGTCGAGGCGCTGCTGTGGGACATCTATTATGGCTTCCCGGTCTGAGGGGCCGCATCTCGCCCACCGGATCGGCGACAGCCGTTTTCCCCTCTTCAGCGCGGCCGGATCGCTTGGGCGTCCCGGCCGCTGGCATTCCGGCCGCCTGCCGGTGATCTATGCCGCGGCGTCCTTCGCCGGCGCCATGCTCGAGCGCCTGGCACAGGTGGGCACGGATGCCCTCCCGCTCTTCACCGCCTCGATCATCATCCGCATCCCGAGAGGGGTGGCGATCGAGATCGCCCTGGAGACGGACGTTCCCGGCTGGGACGCCCCCGACAAGCGCGCGAGCCGGGCTTTCGGCGAGCGCTGGCTCCGCGAGCGCCGCACGGCGGTGCTCACCGTCCCCTCCGTCGTCGCCCGGCTCGAGCGCAACCTGCTGATTAATCCCGCGCACGCGGACTTCCAGGCCATCACGGCGACGGAGCCGGTGCCGGTGCTTTGGGACGCGCGGCTGTTTCGCTGAGGATCACAACGAGCGGTGCCGGCACGCCGCTCCGGGCGTGCGCTACAGCACCGACTGCACCCACTCGTAGAGCTTGCTCTTGGGCAGGCTGCCGACCTTCATGGCGGCGACCTGGCCGGCCTTGAAGAGCATGAGGGTCGGAATGCCGCGCACGCCGTATTTCTGCGGCGTGGTCGGGTTCTCGTCGATGTTGAGCTTGGCCACGGTGATCTTGCCGTTGAGCTCCTTGGCGAGCGCCTCGAGATGGGGGGCGATCTGCTTGCAGGGGCCGCACCACTCGGCCCAGAAGTCCACGAGCACCGGCCCGGAGGCCTTGAGGACGTCGCTCTCGAAAGAGGCGTCGGATACCTTGGTCGTGGCCATTTTACCCATCCTCTCAATAAGTTAGGCGGAGAGCGCCGATTCTCGTGCAAGCTTGGCCGTAAGCCCAATCTATGGGTTGGCCGGCGCGGGCGTCAAGGCGCGTGGGCGTCAAGGAGCTCATTCGGCAAAGGCATGAGTCGTGGCCCGTCGGTAAAGAGAAGGGCCGCGCGCAAAGGCCGGCCGGGATAGATGCGGGCGAGCAGCGCGCGGTAGGCCGCCATCTGCTTGAGATAGAGCGGTGCGACCCCTTGGGCGCTCGCGGGAGGCAAGCGGTTGGTCTTGTAGTCGACGATGAGGATCTCGCTCTCGTTCACCAGGAGACGGTCGATCTGGCCGGCGATGACGCGGCCGTTGACCTCGCCGACTAGCGGCACCTCCGCGCGCGAGCCGGCCGCGAAGAGAGGTGCGAAGGCGGGGTCCGCGAGCACGGCGAGCGTCTCGCGCGCGATCGCCTCCTGCTCCTCGGCGCCGAGCCCGTGGGCGGGCCGCGAGAGATAGCGCCGGCAGGCGCGAGCGCGCGCGTCGGGCGGTATTTCCGGCAGCGCTTCGAGCAGGCGGTGGACGAGGAGGCCGCGGCGAAAGCGCAAGCCCTCTTCGTCTCCAAGCGGGGAGCGCATGGCCGGCTCCTCCTCCGCGGGCCGCGAGGGCGCGAGAGGCCGCGCCGGCACGGGCTCGCGGGCCGGGAGTGCTCGCGCCCATGCAGGCAGCGGCTCAGCTGAGGACGGGTAGCCGCCGTGGCGCTTCTCCTCCTCGGGGCCGACCTCCTGGGGCGAGCGCAAGCGCAAGCCCTCCCCGCTCCAGCCCTCCACGATCTCGCCCGTGCAGTCGAAGGCGAAGGGCTCGGCGATGGCCTCGAGGCCGGCGCGAACGAGCCCGTACCAATTGCGCTCGCCCATCTCGCTGCGGCCGCGCCAGCCGCAGACATAGAGCCGGTCCTGGGCGCGCGTCATGGCGACGTAGAGGAGGCGGCGGTATTCCTCGTCGCGCTTGCGCTTGGCCTCCTCGCGCAGGCGCGCGGCAAACGCCTCCTCGTGCTCGCGTCGGGGCGGCCAAAGGAAGCCCGCTTCGCCGCCGTCGAGCCAGAGGAGGCGTGGGCTTTTCCTCGGGGCTTGCAGGGTGTCCGGTAGAATGACGATCGGCGCCTCGAGTCCCTTCGCCCCATGCACGGTCATGATGCGCACCTCGTCGCGCGCACTCGCCTCGGGATCGCGTTTGATCTCCGCTTCGCCCGAGCGGACCCAATGGAGAAAGCCCTCGAGGGAAGGCACGTGGGCGCGCTCGTAGGCCAAGGCCAAGGCGAGGAACTCCTCGAGCGGCTCTTGCGCCTCGGGGCCGAGGCGCGCGAGCATGCGTTTGAGCCCGCTCCTCTCCTCTGGTCTCCCCTTGCTGCCGAGCACCTCGGCGAAGAGCTCGTAGGGCGGGGTGAAGTCGACGCGTCGCAGAAGATCCGCGAGATAGGCATGCGCCGAGGCGAAGGCCGCATCCTCGTCGGCGCGGCGTACGAGCTCGTGCCACAAACTCGCGTCACCGCGCGCGTAGGCGAGCTCGAAGAGCTGCTCCTCGCTCAAGCCGACGAGCGGGCTCTTGAGCACGCAGGCGAGCGTGAGATCGTCCTCGGGCAGGAGAAGGAAGCGCGCAAGTGCCAACAAGTCCATCACCGCGATCTGGTCGGTCAGCACCATGCGGTCCACACCTGCGACCGGCACCTGAGCCGCCTTGAGCGCGCGCACGAGCTCCTCCACGAAGACGGTACGCCGGCGCACCAGCACCATGACGTCGCCCGCGCGGATCGGGCGACCCTTCGACGGCAGGAGCTCGCCTTCACGGATCCAGCGGCGGATGCGCGCGGCGATGAGGGCGGCGAGACGTGCGGGCGGCGAATCCGCGCGCTCGCGCCCGACCGGCAAGGACCAGGAGGCACGCTCCGCGCGCTCGCGCGGGGCGACGGGCGGCCACAGCTCGACGAGGCCGGCACGGCCCTCGCGGTTGGCGAAATGGCGCACCTCCTCGCCCGCTGCCACCACACCGTCGGCCGCCTCGGGACGGCTGAATACGGCGTCGACCGCGCGGAGGACGGCCGGCGCGGAGCGGAACGACACCTCGAGCGCGATACTCCGCCACTCACGCTCCGTCGCCGCGACCTGTGCCGCGAAGTGCTGGCGCATCGCCTCGAAGGCGGCCGGATCGGCGCGCTGGAAACTGAAGATCGATTGCTTGGCATCGCCGACTGCGAAAACCGTGCGAACGACCTCCCTGGCACCTTCGCCCGCGAAGAACTCCTCGGCAAGTTGAGCTATGACGCGCCATTGATCGGGGTTGGTATCCTGCGCCTCGTCGATCAGGATGTGGTCGAGGCCTGGTCGAGCTTGTAGAGGACCCAGGCCGCACCGCGGCGCGCGAGGAGCTGCTGCGTGCTCAGAATGAGATCATCGTAATCGAGAAAGCCCTGATGCCCTTTGTGGTCCTCATAGGCCGCGAGCACCGCGCCACCGAGGCGGAGCAGCGCCGCACTGGCCTTCGCCGTGATCGCCGCCTTGAGCCGCTCGACCACGGCCGCGAGCCGTGTCGCCTCCGCGCGCAGCGTCGTCTCGGCTCCCGGGCTCGCCTCGCGCACTGCCTTGGTTGCGAGCGTGCTGCGCAACGCGCCGTCCTTGGTGAGAAATTGCGACACATAGGCGGCGAAGTGCGCCGCGCGCTCCGCAGGCGAAGAAGCGAGCCAGGTCGTGATCGCAGCCCCGCGCTCGCGGTCCGCGGCGGAGCCTTGGGCAAGTGCCGCCGCTGCCGCATGAAGTGCCGAAAGTGCCAAGCTCTCATCGGCCGACGCCTTTTCCCGCACCTCTACCGCGCTCTCGCCCGCTGCCAGGCCAAGCCGGCGGTAGAGTGCCTTTGTGGCCGCCTCGACACCGCCCGCCTTGGCGAGCGCGCGCGCGACACGGCCGCGCTCGTTGGCGAGCTCGGCCATGAGCGCACGGAAATCATCCTCGGAGACGTGGCTCGTCACCTCGGCGAGTGCCGCCGCCAGTGCCGCATCGACCTCCGGCTGCGCCTCGAGGAGGACCTCGTCGCGCGCGCGCTCCATGAGCTCGGCGGCGCTGCGCTCATCCAGCACCTCGAAATGGGGGACGAGGCCCGCCTCGAGCGGGAAGCGGCGCAGGAGCGACTGGCAGAAGGCATGGATCGTCGCGATCCTGAGCCCCTCCGGGGCGTCCACCACCTGCGCGAAGAGCCGCCGCGCGCGCTCCAGCATGTCGCCCGCGGGTGTCGCGTCGCCGAGCTCGGTCAACCTCTTAGCCAGCAAAGGATCGGATATCGTCGCCCATTCGCCGAGCTCGCGCGCGATGCGGTTCGCCATCTCGGCCGCCGCCGCCTTGGTGAAGGTGAGGCAGAGGATGCGCCCGGGCGGCGTTCCGGCGAGCAGCAGGCTCAACACCCGGTTGGTGAGCACCGTCGTCTTGCCGGTGCCCGCCGAGGCGGCGACCCAGACGGAGGCGGCGGGATCGGCGGCAAGGCGCTGATCGATGCGCGGATCGCGCCGGCTGATGGCAGCGATGCTCATTCCCCGCCCTCGCCGCCCTGCTCCCCCGTGGCCGACCATTCCTTGACGCGCTCGAGGTGCTCGTAGTCGCTAAAGGCGGGCACTGCCTCCGGCCGCGGCCGCGCCTCGTAGGGCGTCGCCGCATCGTCGAAACGCCGGATCAAGGCGAGGAGGTGCTCGCGCGCCGTCTCGGCGAGCGCCTGCGCATCCTCCTTGAGCGGCCTCTCCTCGCCGGGCGGCTCGCCGCCGGATAGCCGCCAGAAGGCGAGCGATTTGACCGCAGAGGCGGGCACCTCGCTGAAGGCACCTTCCATCGCCATAACGGCCTCGAGCGGGAGCTGCGGCGCGAGCCCTTGGGCGACCTCGGCGGCACTCGGCAGTCTCCCGGTCTTGTAGTCGATGATGGCGAGGCCGCCCTCGCTCAGGCGATCGATGCGGTCGGCCTTGCCCTTGAGGAGGAACGGCCCGCCCTCGGTCGCCAGCGTCAAGAGGCCCCTCACCTCCGTATGGCTCGCGGCAAGATGCGCGCGCCGCTCACGCTCCGTTGCCACGAACCACACCGCGATGCGCTCGAAGCGCGGCCACCAAAAGGCGCGCACGCCGGGCCGCTCAAGCGCCGAGCCGAAAGTGCTAGCACCGATCCTGAGCAGCTCCTCGACCGCGTCGGCCGGCAAGGCGTCTTGGAAATTGCGCACGAAGCGGTCGAGGGCTGCGTGGATGAAGCTGCCGCGCTCGGCGGCACCCGGGTCCGCATCGAGGGGATCGAGCGCCTTGAGGTTGAGGACGTGGCGCGCGTAGATCGCATAAGGGTCGCGCATCCAGGTCTCGATCTCGGTGACCGAGAGGCGGCGCGGCCGTGCGGCGAGTGGGGGCCGCGGTGCCGGCGGCGCTGCCGGCACGGGCGGCCCCGGCACCTCGTCGAGCGCCTTGTGCCAAGCGAGCCAGCGCGCGGGTGCCTCCGTCTCGAGCGCCGTCCCCGCGGCGCGCAGCAGCGCCTCGAGACGCAGGAGCCAGCGCGCCGGCACGGTCGGCGTGCCGTCCACCTTGAGCGAGCGGGTGAGCACCACCTCGCGCGCGGCGCAGGCCTGGGCGAAGTCGTGCGCCGAGAGCCCGATGCGCCTATCCGCCTCGGGCAGGCCGAAAGCGGCGCGCATCGGCCGCGACATCCAGGGATCGACAGGTGGCGCGGCCGGCCAGGTGCCCTCGTTCAAGCCGCCGAGCACGACAAGATCGGCATGCTGGAGCCGCGCCTCGAGCGGCCCCCAAATGAAGAGACGCGGGTGGCGGCCGTAGCGCGGCCGCACTTGGCGCTCGCCGAGGAGGCTCGCGAAGAAGGCCGGGTAGGCGCTACCCTCGAGCCTGCGGATGCGCAGCGCCGCGATCTCGAGCTCGTCCACGAAGCCCGCGGCTTCCTCGCCGGCCTCGCCCGCCCACAAGCGCTCCGCCCCCGAGAGCCGCGCCGTCGCCGCGAGCGCTTCCGCCGCCGCGATGTGCGCTTGAACCGCGCGGGGCGCGGCGAGCGCGCGACGGCCGAGGAGCTTGACGAGCGGGCCGAGCGCCGCCTCCAGGCGATCGATGAGCTTGGCAAGGGTTTTTCGCAGCTCCGCATCGCCGAGCGCCCTGAGTGCCGCGCGCAGGCCGCGGATGCCGGGTGCCGGCCGCGGCCCGCGCAGGAGCGCGATCTCGAGGAGGCGGCCGTGGTGGCGAAAGGCGGGCGGCTCCTCCCCGCCTGCGGCGAACGGGTGCTTGAGGAGTGCCACGAGCGGGAGAGGTGCCAGGCCTTCGGCGGCGGCCTCGGCGAGGAGGCGGAGGTAGGTCCCGGGCGGCGTCGCCGCAAGCGGCGTGCCCGCGGAGTCGTCGACCTCGATGCCCCAGCGTTCGAGCTCGGCCGCGACCCGGCGCGCGAGCGCGCGGTCGGGCGTCACCAGGGCTGCGGTGCGCTCGGGCGTCTCGAGCGCCTCGCGCATGAGAAGGGCGACCACACCCGCCTCCTCGCGCGGCGTGGGACAGTCGATGCGCTTGAGGCCGCTGAGCGCCTCTGCCGGCGGCGTGGCGAGCCCGCGCCAGGCGTCGGTTGAGGCGGCCGGAAGCATCGCCTTGGCAATGAGGGCCGCGCGCGCGCGCGGCGAAGTCTCGAGCCCATCCCACGGCCAGTCCTCGACTTGATGCCGGGCGATGCCGAGGCGCTCGATGAGACGCTTCAGCCCAAATTGCGGGTGGCTCGGCTCAAGCATCTCCCAGGCATCGCTCTCGGTATGCCGGTCGAGGCCGGGCAGCACGAGGCGGCCCTTGGGCAGGGTCGCCACCAGCGCCAAGAGATCGGCGGTCGCGGGAATGCTGCCGGTCGAGCCGGCGGCGATCACCTCGCCCTCGGGCGGGCGGGCGCGCCAAAGGGCCGCCTGGGCCTCGAGCAAGCGATTGCGCCGCTCCGCCGGATCGAGGGCGCCTTCCTCCGCGAGCACTTTGGGCCAATGCTCGGTGACGATCTTGAGGAACTCGAGCGTGATCTGCCAGTGCGCGGCATAGCGCTCGGGCACCAGGCTCTCGAGACGCTCGAAGCCGATGCGCTCGGTCGCCACCTGATCGATGAGCCGGCCGAGCTCGCCGGCGAGCTGCACCGCCTGCGCGAGCGTGTGCCCCTTGAGCTTGAGGATGAGCTCGGCAAGCAGCAGACGACGGCGCAGCTCCGGGATCGCCGGGGGGATCTCGAGCGCGCTCGCGGCGAGTGGCGCCTCTTCCGCGGCGAAGGCGAGGCCCTCCTCGTCGATGTCGCCGATCGGCACGAGACGCGGCAGGAGCAGGGCCTTGCCGCGCGAGCGGCGCAGGAAGGCCTCGCGCAAGTTGCGCGCCGCGCGTCGGGTCGGCAGCAGGATGCTCATGCGGCTGAGTGCCAACGCATCGTCGCCGCACTCCCGCAAGAGCTCGGCGGCCAGCGCATCGAGGAAGGGAACCCCCGGCGGGATGGTGTAGACGTGCTGCGCGCCCTCGCTCATCGCGCGGCTCCGGATGCGCCCTCGACCGGCGTCCCCTCGTCGCTGCGCGTGCTTGCGAGTGCGGCCTCGGCAAGCGCAATACCCGCGAGCGTGCCCACGTCGAAGGAGCGCCCCTCGTGCACGAGGCCAAAAAGGCGCTCAGCCGCAAGGGCTTTGTCCCAGAGCCGGTTGAGCGAGAACTTCTCGATCTCGACGCCGTCGAAGAGCCTGGCCGAGAGAAGCTGGATGCCGATGTAGAGATAGGGTGCCGGCTCGTCCGCGCGGCGGCGGCGCAAGCGGCCGTCGGCCGCGAGGTCGAAGTCGCCGGGCCCGTCGTAGCCGGCAACAGCCTCGGGCGGCGCCAGGAGGAGGAGGCCGTCCATGCGGTCCTCGTCCCAGCCCTCGGCGAGACGGAGAAGCGTGTCGCGCTTGCCGTCGAGCCAGAGCGCGTCGCTGTTGATCACGTAGAAGGGTCCGGGGGCCAGGAGCGGCAGCGCCTTCGCGATGCCGCCGCCGGTCTCGAGCAGCTCGGGCTCGTGCGAGAGGATGACGTGCGGACGGTGGCGCGAGGCGAGATGGTGCTCGATCAGCTCCGCGAGATGGTGGGTGTTGACCACGACCGTCTCAACGCCTGCGGCCGCGAGGCGGTCGAGCGCTCGATCGAGCAGCGTGCGGCCCGCGATGGGGACGAGCGGCTTCGGGATGCGCCCGGTGAGCGGCCGCATGCGCAGGCCGAGGCCCGCGGCGAGCACGATCGCGCGGGCGGGTGTCGTCACCTCACGGCCTCGCGTGCCGGCGCGCGGCGCATCTCGCGCGGCAGCTGGCGCGCGAGCCACTCTCTCACCGGCTCAAGCGCCGGGTGCGCGGTATCGCGCTCGATGAGCCGCCAAATACGCGGGATATGGTCGAGGTACCAGGGCTTGCCGTCGCGCACGCAAAGGCGGGTGAAGACGCCGAGGATGCGCAGGTTGCGCTGGGCTCCCATGATCGCGTAGGAGGCCGCGAAGGCTTGGCGCTCGAGTGCGGGGAAGGCCGCGAGGTAGCGCGCGATGAGTGTCGCCTGCAACTCGGCCGGCACGTCGCGCCGCGCGTCCTCGAGGAGCGAGACGAGATCGTACGTGACGGGCCCGATCACCGCGTCCTGGAAATCGAGGAGACCGCAGGCGGCGATACCCGCGCGCTCCCGCAGCAGCATCAGATTGTCAGGAAAGAAATCGCGCAAGACCAGGCTCGAGGGCACGCCGCGGGCGCGCGGCAGCACCGCTTGCCACCTCGCGCGATAGTCGGCGCGCACGCCCTCCGCTACGGGAGCGCCGGTGAGGGCGGGGAGGTACCAGTCCAAGAGGACCATCGCCTCGCTCAGCATGCGCGCATCGTCGTAGATGGGCACGGCTATGGCACGCGCGCGCGGATGGCGGTGAAGGGCTATGAGCGTGTCGAGCGCGAGCACATAGAGCGCACGGGCGTCCTCGGCGCGCTCCACGAGGGCGGCCATGTTGGCGTCGCCCAGATCCTCGATGAGGAGCAGACCGGCCGTCTCGTCGGCGGCATGGACGCGCGGGGCGGAGAGGCCGATTGAGACGAGATGGCGCGCCAACGCGAGATAGGGCCGCACGTCCTCGTGCGGAGGTGGGGCATCCATGAGCACGATGGTGGCACCGGCGGCGTTGCTGAGCCGCTCGTAGCGCCGGAAGGAGGCATCGCCGGCGAGGGGCCGCCGCTCAGCCCCCGCCCAGCCGTGGCGCGCGAG
>DATEQI010000021.1:0-3722 GCA_035272805.1 Alphaproteobacteria bacterium
CGAGGAGCGCATCCCGCGCCAGCTCAAGCGCATCCGAGTGCTTGCGCCAGACCTGGGCGAGATGGCTCTTGCCGCACCCCGCCGGACCGTAGAGCGTGAGCGCAGGCGCGGGCCAAGCGGGCCAGCGGTCGAGCCACAGAACGGCCTCGGCGTTGGACGGTGCCACGAGAAAGTCCTCGCGCCCGTAAGCGGCACGATGGCCTAGGTCGAGGGTGAGCTGGGCCTCCGCCCTCACGGCGCGCTCTCCCTGTCCGACGGGCTCCCGCCCGCGGCACCTTTGTAGAGCGGGCTCGCGAGATAGCGCCTGAGGCCGAAGCGCGCCAGCACGCCGATTGAGGCGGCCAAGGGAATCGCGAGCAGCACGCCGAGGAAGCCGAGCAAGGCACCGCCTGCGAGGAGCGCGAAGATGATCCACACGGGATGGAGCCCGACGCGTTCGCCGATCAGCTTGGGCGAGAGAAAATTCGCCTCGATCACGTGCCCGAGAAGGAATACTCCCGCCGTGGCCACGACCCAGCGCCAATCGGAGAATTGCAGGAGTGCTAGGGCCACGCTCGTGAGGAAGCCGCCGATCGTGCCGAGGAAAGGGACGACCGAAAGCAGCCCCGCCGCGATGCCGACGACGAGGCCGAAGTCGAGGCCGACGAGCGAGAGCCCGATCGAATAGTAGGTGCCGAGGAAGAGACAGACGATCGCCTGCCCGCGCGCGAAGCCGGCAAGGGTGGCGTCGATCTCGCGCACGAGCGAGCGGATCGTCTCGGCATGCTCGCGAGGCAGCCAGCCGTCGAGCTGCGCCACGAGCCTCGGCCAGTCGCGCAACAGATAGAAGATGACGACCGGCGTGATGACGATCAACGAGATCAGATTGACGAGCGCCAGCCCGCCGCTCCATAGGCCGGAGAGCAGGCTGCCGAGCCAGCTCACCACACGGCCCGAGAATTCGGCCGCCGCGGCGCGCAGCCGCTCGGCGTCCTCGGGTGCTATGCGCATCTCGATGCGCTGGACCCAAAGGGTAAAGCTGTCGCGCAAGACATCGAGGTAGTGCGGCAAGCGGGCGGCGAAGCTCGCGATCTGAGATTGCAGTGCCGGCACGAGCAGGAGCAGCAGGAACGCCCCCAGCACAACGAAAACCGCCATGATGATGCCGGCGGCGAGCGTGCGCGACGCCCCCCAGCGCTGGAGCCGGTCGGCGACCGGATTGAGCATGTAGGCGACCGCCATGCCCGCGACGAAGGGGAGCAGCACGCCGCGCAGGAGGTAGAGCGCAAGGGCCAGGACCGCGAGGCCGATGAGCCAAAAGCGCAGCTCGCGAACGGGGGTCCGGGCGTCCATCACACGCCCTCCATATCGGCGGCCCGCCGCGCCCAGCTCACCAGATACGCCGCACCCGAGAGCACGGTGGTCGCGGCGACGAGGTAGATGAGGGCGGACACGACCCCCTCGTAGTTGGCGCCGAGCCCGAGCTGCGCCAGCACATAGGCGGGCAGCACGAACTGCGCCAGAGTATTGAGCTTGCTGATCATCAGCGGCCGCATCTTGAGGCTGCCCGTAAGCGTGTGCACGAGGAGCGCGCCGCCGATGATCAGGAGATCGCGGAACACGACGAGAATGACGAGCCAATTCGGCAGGTGATGGAGATAGCCAAGCACCACGAAGACGCTGACGAGGAGCGCCTTGTCGGCCAGCGGATCGAGATAGCCGCCGACGAGGGTACGGGCGTTGAAGCGTTTAGCGAGGAAGCCGTCGAGCGCATCCGAAAGACCCGCGGCCACGAAGATCCAGAATGCCCAGACCCACGCCTCGTTGAGGATGAGATAGACGGCGAGCGGCGAGGCCAAGAGCCGCGCGAGCGATATCAGGTTGGGTAGATTGATCACGATTCGCTCGCCCGCTCCCCGCTATCGGAAGGCAACCTTCGCCTCCGCCCCACCCTGCCGTTCAGACGGGAAGGGCTGAGGCCCCGGCGCATGGCCCATGCGCAAGCCCGGCCTCGCGCCTCTTCATTGGGTCGCGGCCCCGGTATCCGCATCCGCGCCCGCGGTACTCCCGGCGGTGCCGGTCGCGGTTCCGCCCCCGGGCGCTGCAGCGCTGCCGGCGAGACGCAAGACGAGGCCCTTCCCCTCTTCCGTCAATATCAGGTCGCGCTGGGCGAGCGCCAGCTTGAGCTGGGCCAGATCGCCCAGGTACTGGACGTCGATCCGCGCCTCGCTACGCGAGAGAAAGACGACGGCCGCCCGCTTGATGCTCGCGACCTGGTCGAGCCGGCGGCGCACCATGAGCCAAGCGTCGAGATTGGCGATCGGAACCGTCGCCAGCGCCTCTTGGGCCTGGTCGAAATGGAGCAGGTTGTCCGCCTTCCAACGCTCGGTCACGTCGCTCTCGAGCTGCAGCGCTGCGCGCGCGAGCAGGGCGTCGAGAGCCTCGCCCGGCCGCGCCGCCACGCTCGAGATCGCGACATGGCCATCGTTGCCGGCGCCATAACGGCTCGCCGCAAGATCAACCGCCTTGGCGCTGCGGTCCGGAGCCGTGCGGATCGTGGCACTCGCCACGAGCGTACTCCCGGCGTCGTAGCGTGCCGCGATCGCGCCGAGCTTCTGCGCGTCGCCCGTGCTCGCCGCCTGCGCGTTGATCGCCGCGATGTCGGCGAGATCGCCGATCGGCACCGTGAAGGGCACGAGCCCGTCCGCCACCGGCAAATTAGCCCAGCTCGTGCGCCACGGGTTGGGGTCCTCCCAGAGCGCCAAACTGTCGCCCGTGCGCAGCACCGGCAACACGAGCACCGGCTTGCTCGGCGTCTCCGCGAAGGCGATGCCGGCATCGCGCAGGAGCTGCTCGACCGGGGCGGGCTTGAAGCGGTAGGTCAAGGTCGCGATGTAGCGCACCGTCGAGTGCTTTTCCTCCTGCACCTCGAAGCCCTCGGTGAGGTCCGCGAGAGCGGCGTCGCCGACCTTGGGCAGTTGCCGCGCGTCGCTCGGGAGCGTGAGGCGCTGAAGCAGCCGCTGGAAGGCGAGGCGCTCGGCACTCGCGAGCGCCTTGTCGCGCGCCGCCGCCGCCGTCGCGGCGGTGGCGTCGACCGCGACGTTGCGCACCGTGAAGACGTCGCTGCCGCCCTCGACCGCCCTGGCGCTCCCAGAGGAGGCGATGAGAGCGAGGAATGTCGAGAGCACCACGATCGGGCGGCCGACCAGCTGCAACATTGCAAACCGTTCCGGATCAAGTATTGTCGGCAGAGGAACTTTACCTGCTGCTTATACCTCCTCTCACCCAAACGAGGAAGCCATTACCACTCCGCGCCACGACCGGACCAGGACCTATAAGGACGCGGGCGTCGACATCGATGCGGGGGAGGCGCTCGTGGAGGCGATCAAGCCCTATGCCCGCGCGACCCGCCGTGCGGGCGCCGAGGCAACGCTCGGCGGCTTCGGCGCGCTCTTCGATATGAAGGCGGCCGGCTACCGCGACCCGATCCTGGTCGTCACCACGGACGGGGTCGGCACCAAGCTCAAGGTCGCGATCGCCGCCGGGCGGCACGAGGGGATCGGCATCGACCTCGTCGCGATGTGCGTGAACGACCTCGTCGTGCAGGGTGCCGAGCCGCTTCTGATGCTTGATTATTTCGCGACCGGCAGGCTCGACGTGGCGCTAGGCACTGCGGTGATAAAGGGTATCGCCGAGGGTTGCCGCGAGGCCGGCTGCGCGCTTGTCGGCGGCGAGACCGCGGA